>JAGGYO010000031.1 GCA_021162505.1 bacterium | reverse complement strand
TAAATTTGATCTTTT
Organism: bacterium; assembly: GCA_021162505.1. Taxonomy (GTDB): domain Bacteria; phylum AUK180; class AUK180; order AUK180; family AUK180; genus AUK180. The sequence goes on along the minus strand of JAGGYO010000031.1, from coordinate 8,199 downwards.
CTATTTTCCTTGAATATTTTTTATATATGGATTGATAATATTTTAAAACATCTAAACTGCCGATTATAAAAATTCGCTTCTGCCGGAAGAGCTCTTTTCTCTTTAAAAACAGTTTTAAAATGATCTGACTCCCTATACCATTGATATCACCTGCGGTAATACCAATATTTATTATTTTCTTTTCATTGAAGATATTTTTTAATTTTGACTTTATATGCTCAATATGCGTTGCATCCCAATAGACCTTTTTACATTTAGGGCATTGCATAAAACGGTTCTGGTTATTAAAAATATACGGTGGAACATTATTTTTTATATCTTCTTTTTTAACGGGTTCAAGAGGAATATTACAAATTGAACATCTCTTTAAGAAATCCTCTGTTATCTCTATCTTCCTTAATCGATAAAGGTATGAAAGTTGTGCCTCTAAATGATCAAAGGGAAGATAAACACTGTCAATCTTATCTTTTGTGTTTTTGTATAACTTACCACTCTTTGTAAAGAGAACAATTCCGTTTTTATTAAAATATTTTTCTAATTCATTTTCCTTTACAATTCTCGCATCATAACCGATCATTCTAAGCCATTTTGCCAATTTCCCGAGATTTATATCAAGAATTATTATCACTATTTACTATCTCCTCAGCAAGTTTAATGGTCTTCGGAGATATCTTATCTCCTCCAAGCATCCTTGCAATTTCCTTTATCCTCTCTTTTTTATTAAGCGAAGCTATTTTCGAATAAATTGTTCCATCTTCATCATATTTTTCAACCTTAAAGTGCTTGTCTGCAAATTTGGTTATCTGGTGCAAATGAGTAATCGATATGACCTGTTTTATCTTTGAAATATTTCTTATTTTTTCTCCCACAAATACCGCAGTCTCACCGCCGATTCCCGCATCGATCTCATCAAAGACCAAGGTCTCCACGGTATCATTATTTGAAAAAAGTTCTTTCAATACAAGCATTATTCTTGAAAGCTCTCCACCCGATGCTATCATATTCAAGGGGAATAATCCTCTATTGGTGGTATCTATTACAAATTCAATATCATCAATTCCATGAGAGCTTAAATACCTATCCTCGTTTTTATCATATTTCTTAATATTAATCTCAAATTTTACACCGTCCATTGCGATCTTTGAAAGTTCTCTTTCAACATGTTCTTCAAATTTTTTTGAATTCTTTTGACGATGTATTCTCAGTTTCAAAGCAAGTTCAACGACCTTTTTTCTCTTCAGTACAAGAGCTTCTTTTAATTCTTTTATTTCCAATTGTGAAAGGTCAAATAATGAAAATTTTTCCTTTAATTCCTCTTTATATTTCAAAATTTCGTCAAGAGTGGCGCCGTATTTGAAAAGTTTTTCAATATCAGATAATCTATTTTGAATATTGTCAATATCAAGATCGGATATATCGTCCCTATTGAGTTTCTCCAATGACCGTATGAGATCAAATGACCCTTCCTCAAATGAACGAATATCGTCTGCAAAAGGTTTAAAAGAGGGGTCCACTTCGGATAATGTCTCAATTCGGTTCAAGAGCTCTTTTAATTGAGTAATAATAGCATTATCACTGTCATATAGAATATTAATAGATGATGAAACATTTTCTTCTATTTTGTAAAAATCCTTAGCAAGTGTTAATTTTTTTCTTAATTCCTCATCTTCACCGGGTTGGGGATTTACCTTTTTTATCTCATCGTATTGATATTTAATAAAGTCATATTCTTTTTGAATGCTCTCTTTTTCCAATACAATATGGTCTAATTGAGAACGAAGTTTAATATAATCATTGTATTCCTTTTTATAAGACACAAGACCATCATCCAGACCTATAAAATGATCATAGAGTTTTATTTGATTCTTGGGATCCAGAAGAGATTGATTGGCATGCTGACTATGTATATCCAAAATCCCCGAAGCGATCTCAATATAAGTTTCTTTTTTCACCATTATATCATTCACATAGAACTTAAAACGACCACTTGCACCTGAACTCACCCTTAAAAAAAGTTCGTCGGTTTCAAATCCGAATTTTGATAATATTTCCTTTCTTTCTTCATTGTTTTCTATATCAAAAACCGCTTGAATGTCAATATTTTCCTTTTGCAGGAGTTCCTTTTTTATCTTTAAATTACCGGACAGAAGTTTCATTGCATTTACCAACACCGTCTTACCAACACCTGTTTCACCGGTAAATACATTCAAGCCGGCAGAGAAGTTTAATTCTATGTCTTTTATTAATAAGAAATTCTTAACCCTAAGGTAGTTCAGCATTATCTTGTTACTCCGGTTTATATGTTTAAATTATATCATTTTTTCCTCTTTACTTCAAATATTTTGGTTGAAGTGCCTGGCTCAGGGTTCACCTATACGGTTTTTTTATTCATTTTTCACTTACATTCCGTCATTGCGAAGGAGTGAAACGGTTGTCGCAATCTCATTTTATAAATTTATTTTTCTTCCGTCATTCTCGGGCTTGACCCGGGAATCTATTCCTCTTCGTCATTATGAAAAATGGGGACGGTGAAAAATGGGGACGGTGGTAGAAAAGTAGAATTTTTATATTTCATCTTCACCTCCTAATTTATTATACATCATTTCAATCCAAATTCAAAGTTCAAACCTAATGTCGTATTTTCGTAATTACGAAAATACGAAAATACCAAACGCAAAGCACGATTGGTCAATTGAGAAATCGTGCAACCATACCTTATTCAAATCTTTCGTTTAATTTCTTCCCTACATTTTTTTTTAAAACCCGAAACAAAAACATTATTTTCATATAAAATATTTTTTACTCTTAATAAAATATTAATATTGAAAAACTACAATAGCTTGCTAAAATGTTATTAACACACATAACAAGCGGGACATACCTCTGGATGACCGGAAATACCGGATTTCTGCTTTCGCAGGAATGACCGCGTGAATACAGATTAAACACTTAAAAATGGGATTCCTACGCAATTTTCAATTGCTCCGAATAACAAAGCATTCTCTCTGTAATATAAACTATTTTGTTCTCAATGGTAAGCAGTATTTTTTTTGGAAATCAAACATCTAAAATAGAGTTGGAACACAAATATTGAAAAATTATAAGAAATTTATTATAATGTTGTGGATGGGAGATGATTGACCGCTTCGATTTATCGGAGAGGAAAGTCCGGACTCCGCAGAGCAGGCAGTCCCTTTTGGGATCTCGTAAGAGAGGAAAGTGCCACAGAAAAAAAGTCGCCGGGAAATAGATTTTTTTAGAATTTATTTCAGGTAAGAGTGAAAAGATAGTGTAAGAAACTGTCCCTTTTATCAGTAATGATAAAAGGTAGTAAACCCCTGCCGGAGCAAGGCCAAATAGAGAACATTTGAGGGCTGTTCGTCCGAGTTCTCAGGTTGACCGCATAGATGAATGGTCATTAAAACAGAATCCGGCTTACTCTCCCATCCGCCTTAAAAATAGTTTAAGCCCCTCTTTTACATTCATTATTAAATAAAGTTCGCCCGTTTCATAATCTTCTTTTTTCATTAAATTCAATGCTCTTGTAATTCCCAATTCCCCATAACGGAAGATCTCCTCAAAGTGTTCTGTAACATCCGTATCCAATAGATTTATCTCATTGAGAATATAATATCTCGAGTATTTCATTATATTGATCTTTGAATTAATATCGTGTACATCAAAATATGTCTTTAGGTAATATATCCATTCTTCATGAGAGATCTGACCATTGGTCATTACATTTTTTACAAGATTTTGCAAATGAGAAGCCAGTTTATTTAACCTATAGCCCATGGTTAAAATTCCAAAATGTGCTCAATCTCTTTTTTTAAATTCTCTGAAAATTCCTTCATGGAATTTATATCCCTCAAAATCCTTTGAGCTATTTCCCAGATCTTTGTGTCCATTAATCTAACTTTTTTACCATTGGTCAAAATTGATGATTCAATAATCTCTTTACCACAAAATGATTTGGAAAAGAGGTGTTGCTCGAATTCATGAAAGCTCATTTTTTTCATATCCACATGGATATAATTCTCTTTAAAATCAATCGCCATAACAACCTCCTATAAAATTCTAATAGTGAAAAGAACTACTTCCCAAAAATTCTCTCAATACTGAGGTTGGAGGTATCTCCTTAGGTGGAAGCGTAAAGAAATAGCTCAAGAAATTCAATAATCTTCGGGCTTCAAAATAAACCTCACTATCGGGAGATATTTCTCTCAATAACATGACGGCACTATCTTTTAATGTTGCCAGTTCGTATATTAATGCTGAGTTAAACATTGCATCCGCATTCTCCTGGAAAGGAAATATCCATCGAGCTTCACCGCGTCTAATGGAATCCCATCTTTTCAATGTATCCTCCGCACCGTATTTTCTAAAATGAAAATCGCGAACCATCCTTCTGATCTTTCTTGTATCAGTCGTGGGTATCCTATTATGTGAATCAACATTTAATTGCGTCAAGGCACTAACATATATTTTATATTTTAGGATATCCGGAATATAGTATGTTAATTTCGGATCAAGGCCATGTATACCTTCAATGAGAATGACCTGATTATTTTCCAATTTCAGTTTTTCGCCATGAGCTTTTTTCCTGCCTATCTTGAAATCAAATTCAGGTATCTCCACCTCTTCCCCTTCGATCAATGACATAAGATTATTATTGAAAAGCTCGATATCAATAGCATCAATATGTTCAAAATCATAATTACCATCCCTATCTTTCGGGGTTTTCTCTCTTGGTAAAAAGTAATCATCCAAACTTATCATTGCTGTTTTTATGCCGTTAACCTGTAAATGGATGGACAATCGTTTAGTGAAAGTGGTCTTTCCCGAAGCGCTGGGACCGGCAATAAGGATCAGTTTAATATTTTTATCATTTTTGATCTCATCTGCAATATATGATATTTTTTTCTCATGAATAACCTCAGAGATCTTTACGATCTGAGATATCTGGCCGTTCCTAATGGTCTCATTCAATGAACCGACATCGTTAACATTCAGTACTTTTTTCCAATCCTCGTACTCATGAAAAACACTGAAAACTTTTTTTTGTTCTCTAAATTCAGGTATTTTATTTGGTGAAGAAGGTGTGGGGAAAAAGAGCACTAAGCCACCGGGATAGGAAATGATATTAAATAACCCCAAATATCCCGTTGATGGGACAAGAGGACCGTAAAAATAGGTCTTCATATTTTTACCCAGAGAATATATAGGAATTTGCTCATTTATTCCCTGTTGTAAAAATTTTGTTTTGCTGTGATCTTTAATGGATTTAAAATATTCTATACCGTCTTCGATACCCATAACTTCTTTTACTATTTGTCTATCTTCTTTTATGACCCTTTTCATCATTCTTTTAATTTTTTGAATGTTTTTGAAAGAAACGAATTTTTTCCTTTCAAAAGAAAGATAAAGCCCGCCTGCCAATGAATGCTGCACAATAAGATTATCTTTCGGAAACATTTTTTTTGTAACATAGAATAATACGAATGATAGTGAAGTAGAATATATTTTCATTCCTTCAATAGAAGTAATATTCGCAATTTTTATTTCGACATCTCTTTTAATGGTCTCGGCAAGATTTACCAGTTCATTATTAAAGAATGCACCCAAAGGTTTGAATTTGCTTTTATATTTGATCTTTTTTAAAAAATCCAATACGGTTGTACCTTTTTCAACCTTGATTTTTTTGCCTTTAAATTTTACATTTAACATAATTAACTCCATTGGTATTATACTAAATTTCCTCTTAAAAATCAAATAGATGTCCTGTGTCGCTTGTGATTCAGACAGAAGACGATTTTTTTTCAAAAAATTACTCACAATATAAAAAAGTATAATAAAGCCGAATTTAGAAGCAAAATATTGACAAATTGTATTTTTTATTTTAGCATTTTATGTCAATTAAATATTATTTCATATTGCTTTCTATCAAAAGACAACAATCCTTTATATGGTTGTTTTTCTTGGAATAACCGATAAAAACTACTTATTTTAGATAAAAATCATTTTTAAGGTGAACGTTTTCTTTCATCTTTCATAAAAGCATCATTCCAATTCTTTAATCGAATTTTCGGTTCCTTCTCTAATGCCAACAAAATATTTGTATATTCTCTGACACTAAATGTTGCAAAATAACTTTTCACATATACTATCACTGCATTGTTACCGAGTTTTTCTTCTTTCCTTAATGTATCAATAGTTTTATTGGCGAGTTTCTGTAAATTCTTGCGAGAAAGATATAATTGTAACAAAGTATAGGTTAGAAGGGTAAATATTACATGTGTTGCATCTAAATTAAAATCAGGTGATTTAAAATCAACTATATTCCAAGATTCCTTTAATTGCTTATGTCTTTCTTCAATACTTGTCCTTAATTTATACAAATCAAATGCCCTATGAGGTTGCTTAAATACCTTTGTTGAAATTAGTCCCCATATATGTTCTTCACCTTTTCCCCACTCCTTCATAAGTGCTACATACAATGGAACCTTACATTCTTCCCAGCTTGTCATTTCTGCAAAACCACAAACTTCCCGCCTTTTTATAACCGTTCCCGCTTTATCCTTTTCTTCTTCATATAATTCCCACTTTTGATCAGGAAATCGGGTCAAACCTATGGCATCTTTTAATATGTTCATATCACTGCGGATGGGTATAAGCGTATCAATCTTATGCTCGATCTTAAATCGGGATAGTATCTTCCCGCTCAAAAACCCTCTGTCAACAATCAATAACTTAATTATTCCCTTTCCAAGCGTATTGACAAAATCATCCACTAACTTTTCTCCCGATTTCAGTTCAGACTCATTCCCAGGTCCCAAATGCACTCCTCCGTATATATAAACAGGTTCCGTATCCGCATTGCTTAAATGCAATAAGGTCGTTAATTTATAACAGGGTTTGTACTTAATACTTTTTCGCATCTCCTCACTGAGCATTTTCAAATTTATTAAATTATCATGTTCGTCAAGAGGCATTCTGACAGTATATCTATAATTCTCGTTGTCGGGTACCACTAAAAAAGTGCCGTCAATAACAAATATGCCCTGTTTATCAAAACCTCTATGACGATAAATAAAATGACTAATATCTGCATTATACCAATTTTCCAATTTGTTCGCTTCAATAATTTTGAAATATTTCCTTACCCCATCTTGATTAACAATTGACTTTCGCTCTTTTTTATTCTTATAATTAAACCCACCGGCTTTATGACCTATGTTTAATCCTACCCGTGTAAGAATTGAACCGGAGCGTAGTATTCCGGGAAGATTCAGAAATGCACTTGTTCTATGCAATTTCATTTGTATTATACAGGAAAGAAGTACCCAAAGGGGCGTACATTCCCTTTCTCTCGGTGTTGGAAATGACGACTTATTCCACTCAAAAAATTTAATGCTTAAGAGAAATGCAAAAAATTTATCCGTAAATGTCCATTCGGTTAAGTCTAAATAATCGATACGACCATCCTTTAATGCTCGTCTAACAAAAGGTTTATTCTCCCTGTATACGATTATATCATCAATAACATTATTTGTATTCTTTAACTCTTTCATCCCTGATTGCCTCCAAAATAGTGTATATTTTTTCATTTATTTCCCTTATTCTTGCAAGATTATTTTGGTATGCCTTATAATTTCTTGTTCCTTTTTCTACCCGTTTTAAATCTTTTTTTCTCACATAAGTTAAATGAGTTTTGCCATTCTTACTTATGGAAATGTACTTACCTGCATGTTTTTCACCACGGGCACATTTACAATTAGGGTTACCGCATTTTCGATATATCGTGTACAACGAACCCCTTATTATATTATGGGGTTTAACTGAACGGTCTTGCAATTCTTTCCTTTCCGAATCAAGAAGATAAACTTCCTTTCGCAATCTACTAATATCCATAGTATCCTCCATATTACTGATATGTTAATTATATCATAAACATATCAGTTTGTCAAGTAAAATGTTAAAAAAAATAAAAAAAGTTTTTTCTTACTTATTTTTATAAAAAAATATCAAAATAAATATAGATATTTTATGAATATTATTAAAGTTACGATATTTTTACTCCTATTTAATAGATGCTTCTGTCTGAATCACAATTAAAACGAGATTCATAATTCTAAAGAATAATGTTGACATAATTTTTACTTTATGGTATATAAAGTAATCTAACTAAAACGCAGGAGG
>JAGGYO010000094.1 GCA_021162505.1 bacterium | reverse complement strand
TGTTCCTTTTCATCCCTCTCTTGAAATGGAAATGGCTTATTCCCACATTACCGATTTTTTTGGGCATTCTTTTGTCTAAACATCCCGGTGTTGCTAATATAAGAACACATCACTTTGCCACTATCTACCCTTTCCTTTTTACTGCAACCATTTTATTTTTTAAAGATGTTAAAAGTATTAATTGGATAAAATTGAAACAACCCTTAGAATTTTTCATTTTATTCGGCATTATATTTTATTTCTTTACAGGTGGAGCATCATTTAATTACAGATTCTATCACCCCAAAGAATATTACTTTTTCAATAATATAAAAACATATAAAATAACCAAGTTCGATAAAGAAGTTTTAAAAGAAATTAAAAAATTTGATGATCCAAAACTAAAAATATCCGCATCTCCTAATTTGGCTTCTCATCTTTGTAAAAGGCAATATATAAATCTCTTGAAATGGGGTAATAAGAATAATTTGGATCATAGCGATCTGATTATTTTTTCAGATAAAGAATATTATTTAACGCATGATAGAAAAGAAAGAATGCTTATTGATCTGAATTATATAAAAACCAATAATAATTTTGAAATGATAAAGAGCACACCTTTACAGATCTATAAAAAGATCAACTGAGGGGAATGAATTCTCCGCCTTTATTTAAAAGATTCATTAATATATTGAAATTTTCAATTGCAATAAGGTCGTAATTATAATCGCCGTCAAGAGTATTGAAAAATATTTCCATTTCCTTAATCCCTTTTTTATAATCATTTTCTTTACAGGTATTGATTTTTTTGATGACACCTTTTTTTAACAAGATCAGGTTTTTCCTGCCCTTTTTTTCCGTATAAACAAGTATACCACTGGTTTTTTTTTGCTTTTCTATTCTTCGAAAGACCTGAATATAATCATCATATAACTTGCTTTGATTTACCTTAATGAAGTTTTTTTGTTTACTGCTGAGAAACTTTTTAGGGGATAATAGAAATTTATTAATACTATTATTATACATTTTTAACTCAGCAGCACCTTTACATGGTGCAATACAGCTTTTCATCAGAAATTGATAGCATAAATTCGGGTCCTTCGCAATGGTCCCCTGACAAATGGGAAATTCCAATAATTGTAAAAATAGGTGAAAATTTTCCTCTTGTAACTCGGATAATAAAATAGGACCGATATATCTTTTTTGTTCCTCAATATTCTCAACAAGCTGCAAAAATGGAATCTTTTTTATTTTTTTTGTAATTATATATTTCAGGGTCCTGGTAGATGTTGATTTTTGTAAATTGAATTTAGTTCGATACTTTTCCAAAAGATAATTTTCTTTTAGAAGAATTTCGGTTTCATTTTGTATCAATTCATAATCGAAACGGGAAGCGGTATTAAAAAGTTCTTTTAATTTTGGAGAAGAGATCGCATCCTTCAACATCTCTCTGATCCTTCTTCTGATATTTTTGCTCTTACCGATATACAGAGGAATATCATCATTTGAATAAAAGGTGTATATTCCCATTTCACCAGGGATAATTTTCACCTTAAAATTTGAAATATGTGTTTTTACCATTGAAAAACTACACCCGCTTTTTCCTGCTTTTTTAATGAGGAAAACATGTTCACCCGGATGCGTAACAGTCAATTTTTTAAATGAATAATGGCATATAAACGATCGTTTTTTCAATTTGTCTATATCGATCTTTGATAGTACCTCATGGGATATTTGACCACTGAACCTAATTTTCCCATAACTATTTCTAAATATTCTATTAGTGAATTTTTCTACCTTTTCTTTTGCATTTATTAAATTATCATTGTCAAAATGTATTTCATATTCGTACATTTTTCTGCAAGGAATAGAAATAAACTCTTCGTAAGATTTTAAATTTTCTTTAACATAAACTCGGAAAAAACCTTTCTTTTCAAATAATTCGGAAAATGTTATTCTCTCGGTAGACCCGGGGAGGAATACCTTTTTATTTCCTTTCCTGATTACCTGAGTTTTATGTATATGACCTGCTCCAACATAATCAAAATAATCCGGGATGAACTTTAAAGGAACAACATTCTTCATTGGAGGAAATCGCCAATTATCCGCACCAACTCGAGCTCCCTCTACGATCTGATGTATAAGAAATATTTTATAATCGCTTTTTATCCTATCTATTCCGGTTTTCTTCAGCTCCTCGGCAAATTCTGTGCTAAGTTTATCTGTGCTTTTTTTAATATAGGGAATTCCGGTTATTGAAACGCTCTTACCCTTTATGGTCAATACTTCTGTCTTGCTTTCTTCAATTATATGTAGATTTGGAGATAATTTCATCAATTCATTTGGAAAACCATTTTTTTCGTGATTTCCGATTAATACATACATAGGAACACCTTTTTCTATAATCTTGGATAGAGAATTAGCAACGATCTCCCTCAAGTAAAGGGGGGGGATAGAAGAGTCGAAAAAATCACCTGAATGGAGTATCAGATCAATACTATCAATATGTTCATTGATATACTTTATGACCTTTAAATAATTATTCAAAAAATCATTGCCTCTGAACTGTTGGAAATCAGAAGGCGGTGTCTTGGGTAAATGATCACCTAAATGAGTATCGCTAAAATGTATAAAATTAAATTTCAAAATTTCTTCTCAATATATAGTTTTAATGTCTTCTTTTTTTGATCAAGTTCAACATTAATAAAATGTGCGTCAAATACCGCATCAATACTATTCACGATCCAAAATGTTATCAAGACAGTCAATGTATATTGGAATAATGTGTATTTATTAATATACCTATCATAATGCTCATTTGCCAATAAAATATCACCCTTGGAAAAAAGGTCAGAGTAAAGTTTAAATTCGTTTTGCATATCATGATATTCATTAACGCTAAGAAAAGTTCCACCAACTCCCAACGCAAAGAATATACCGGATTTAATGTATTTTTTATTGCTCAATTGACCTAATCCCGGGATAATAAGAGATTTAAATCCGGCGATCAAAGGTTTTTTATTCTGCCAAAACAATTTTTCGGCATTAGTGTTAAGGTTAAAAATAAAAAGAAAAATTATTAATCCTGATAAAATTTTTCCAAAACTTTTTTTTGTATTATTTTTTTCCATTCCTTGTCTATAATTTTGACCATGGTAACATATTTACCGTCAATCTTAACAGATGGGTTTCCGATATTATCTCCATATTTTCCTCCAATAAAAATAGGAATGCTTTTAATGGAGAATTCGCTGTCAAATTCAACTTCAGCAAAACCCTGTAATGCGCCTTTATCCAATTTTTTAATAACGATCTTGGTTATCTTAGGTTTAGCTGTTGATGTTTTGATCTTATTATTTATAATATCTTTTTTTATCTTTCCCAAAAGGTATTTATCGTTACACCAAATAAAATAGTAATTTTTTCCATTACTTTCATTATATGGAAAAACAAGCTTATTATCTTCAATCTTCACATTATTAATAAGGATAGAATTATCCAAAATGACAGAATAATTATCTCCATTCTTAGTTATAGAACTAATATAGGTTTTAAATACCTTTTTTACTATAACTTCCGCTTTAACTGAGGTAGTATCGGCTTTCTCTATTTGAACTTTTTCCTTGACCACGGTTGTTTCCGCGGTATTTGCCTCATCATCCTTCACAGATTCCTTTTGAATGATTTCGGCTTTCGTCATATTTGAGACATTATTCTGGACCGTTTCAGTTTTTTTATTGAACTTTCTCTCAACAATATTCTCTTCTTCTTTTTTTGCACAAGATACCAGCATTAATATAATGCTTACAATCGCAATTCCAAAAAACATTTTTTTCATATTATTCTATCTCCTCATCTGCTGCTGTATTCTTAAAGACCTCTTCAACAGTAGTTATTCCTGCCAAGGCTTTTAAGACGCCTGATTCTCTTAATGTGGTCATACCCTCTTTTCTGGCAACGAGTCTGATCTGATCAATAGGGGCTTTCTTTACGATAAGATCCCTGAGGGCTTCTGAAATAAATAGAACCTCATAAATAGCTGTTCTACCTTTATATCCGCTACCATTACATTTTGAGCAACCCTTACCCTTATAAAATTTAACCTCATTCAGTTTTTCCTTGGGAATACCCATTTGGATCTTTAATTCATTTGAAACATCTTCCTCAACCTTACAATGCTGACATACTTTTCTTACCAAACGCTGAGCAATGACCATTATCAACGAACTAGCCGTATTAAATGGTTCAATTCCCATATTTGAAAGACGGGCAATGGTGTCGGGAGCGGAATTCGTATGCAATGTTGCAAATACGAGATGACCGGTCTGAGCTGCCTTTATGGCTATATCCCCTGTCTCAAAATCTCTAATTTCGCCTATCATTACTATATCAGGATCAGCTCGTAAAAACGATTTAAGAGCTGCTGCAAAGGTATATCCTATCTCTGGTCTTGCCTGTACCTGGTTCAATCCCTCAATGTCAAATTCTACAGGGTCTTCTGCCGTCATGATATTAACATCTTCGGTATTCAAGAGTTTTAAACTTGTTGAAAGCGTCCAAGTTTTACCCGAACCTGTGGGTCCTGTGATCAAGATCATTCCCCAAGGACTTTGAATTGATTTTGTAAATCTCTTCAACTGCTCCGGCTCAAAACCAAGCATCTCAAGCGTAACTTCACCGCCGCCTTTATCCAAAATTCTGATAACGATCTTTTCACCGTGAACGCAGGGAACCGTTGCAGTTCTGAGGTCGATCTTTCTTCCCCCATATCTTACTTGAGCTTTTCCATCTTGAGGAACACGCTTTTCAGCAACATCAAGATGAGCCATGATCTTTATTCTTGATGCTATACCGCCGGCAACTGCCTTAGGTAGATCATCATCCTTATGCAAAACACCATCTACTCTATATCTTAATCTTACATATTTTTCAAAAGGTTCAATATGTATATCCGAAGCACCCTTAGTTATACCATTCATAATGATCTGATTTACCAATTTGACCAGGGGTTTTTCATCTCCTGAGATCTCCTCTTCAGAAAGTCCGGCTTCCTCCTCATCTGAACTTGAAATAAAATCCATTACCGTATCTTGGATATCTGCTGTCCTTTCCTGAATTTTTTCCATTGCTCCTTTATAGTATCTGTCAATTGCATCTTTTATACTTCTTTCAGTTGCAACGGCGGGAGAAATATTCAAGTTAGTGATAAACTGCAGATCAGCCATCAATTGTTTATTGTCTACTTCAGACATTGCAACCGTTAAAGTATCCCCTAATTTCTCAATAGGTACCACAAGATGCTTCTTTGCAACATCAGGAGGAATTAAAGATAAGGTTTCATCATCGATCTCAAAATTATCAAGATCAATTGCTACTACTCCCAGTTGCTGCTGTAATACTTCCAATATCTTTTCCTCTGTAATAAAATTGAGTTTGACCAACGAACTCCCAATTTTCCCACCTTCCTTCTTCTGCTGCTGCAATGCCTCGTTCAGCTGTTCTTCGGTAATAAGACTTGCTTTTATAAGCATTTCCCCTAATCGCATCTATTCCCTCCTAATTTATTTAAAAAATGCTGAATATGCTTTAAAGGATTCATATAGATCAATTTTTGATACTATTTCATAAGGAGAATGCATTCCTAATATTGCAGGTCCGCAATCAATAGTATCAATCCCCCATTTCGAAACATACTTAGCTATCGTTCCACCACCGCCTTCATCTACTTTACCCAATTCTGCAAATTGCCAATTCACATTGTTTTTATTAAAAAGATTTCTTACGAATGCGGTAAATTCTGCGGTTGCTTCATTGGAAGAATATTTACCTCCGCTTCCCGTAAATTTTGATATAACGACACCATATCCTGAAATAGCAACATTATTTATATCATGGACCTCCTTGAACATAGGATTTAGACCAGCGCTTACATCAGCAGATAATGCCTTGCTTTTATTAAAAATGGAGTTAAGAATAGCTATATTTCCATCTATCTTCAAATGTGCCATGAGTTTTAATGTAATATCCATTATCCAATTTGATTGAGCACCCGTAGGTCCGTCACTTCCGATCTCTTCCTTATCAACCAATAGGGCAATAGCCGTATATTCACCGGGTGCTTTCAGACCATCGATGGCTCTAAAAGCAGTATAACCGCATATCCTGTCATCATGGCCATAGCCTCCAATAAAGCTTCGATCAAAGCCGACATCTTTTGCTTTATCGGCAGGAACCACTTCTATATCTGCAGAAATAAAATCTTCCTCTTTAATACCGAATTCTTTGTTTAAAAGTTCAAGTACAAAAGCGATGAGTTTCTTCTTTTCATCTTTATCTTCAACTGCTTTACCACCGCAAATAAGGTTTAATTGTTCCCCTGTGATCATTTCAGCAGGCGTTTTTGAATACTGCACTTTTCTCGCAAGGTGTGGTAATAGATCGGGTATCACAAATACCGGGTCATTGTCCTTCTCCCCTATTTGAAATGTAATTTTCTTGCCATTCTCTTTTATTATTACACCATGTATAGCAAGTGGTCTTGAGACCCATTGATATTTTTTTATTCCACCATAATAGTGGGTTTTTAGAAGCGACATATTCCCTTCTTCAATAAATGGTTTCTGTTTAAGGTCAAGTCGGGGGGCGTCAATGTGGGCACCAATAAGTCGAAAACCCTCTCTCAGGTTTTTCTTACCTAAATATGCCAATGCAATCGCCCTGCCTCTATTACTGATGATCAACTTTTTGTCACTCTTTTTTGCTTTTTCAATAGATACAAAACCGTTTTTTTTCGCTTTTTCTAAAACAAAGTCATGTGTCTCTCTCTCAGTTTTGCATAAATTCAGAAAATTTATATAGCCCTCTGAGAATTTCTCCAATTTATTAATTTCCGGAGTTGTAAATTGAGACCAGATATTCTTCATTTCCCTAAAAAGATTGCTTTTTTTCTTTGCCATTGTATACCTCCTGGATTTTTACTGACATTTTATTTGTGAATGATTTTAACATATTCATCTGTACCAATATTTTAATAAATTTATTGGCATTTTGATATTCCCTTCTATTGTAGTACATTTGGATCATACCGCGAAGAAACAAATAATATTGTTCATCAACAATATCCGGTTTATTTATGTATTTTAATGCGCGCAAACCTGTATGAAATGCTTTACTTTTATTTTTCTCGATAAATAAATAATAAAAATAAAGATCTTTCCATAAATAAAAACTCTGAGGATTGTTCTTAATACCTTCCATTAGGAATGAATAACCGGTATTTTTTCTCTTATTCCAATCATATAGCATATAAGCACCGAGAGAATATGCTCTTACCATATGCGGATCAATGGCTACGGATAGTTTAACAAGGTATAAAGAAGCATTCTCCGTATTAGGCGATTTTCCCGAAAATTCCCAAAAATGATGGTACATATCAATGCGATTCCATAGAAAACTCGCTAAAAATACACGAAAATTACCCACCAATAAAGAGCCGATATTTTCTCCCGCTTTATATTTCACCGACAATGTTCGCGTGAAATATGTTGTTGTAATTCCCAATATTACCAGAGAAATTAGGAGAATAATACCATACTTCCTATTCATAGAAAACCTTTTTCACCAAAATACCGCCTAAAATAGCATAGAATAAACCCTGCAATAATATCATTTGAATGATCCTTTGATTATTCCATGGATGATTCAGTATCCTTGTATGTATATAATCCAGTGAATGGTAATGGTGTTCGCTTGCCTCATGGTGATTTTTCTCTTCCATTTCACTCGATTTATTTTTCTCTATGTCTCCTGCAATATGATTATTTGGTCCTTTGTGGTAAATGGAATTAGGAACAATAATAAATTTTCTATAGTTTTTCGCAAAATCCTGAAATAATATGAAAAGGGAAAATAAAATTATATAAAATCCTATGGTCATGATCCTTTTCACTAAAACTCCTTTTTTTTGAAAATCCATGTGGAAAGAAGCAAAATAAAAGTCAAATATGACAATATATAGAAGATCGATGCTACAATGTATAAGAAAGGAAGGTGTGTCAATTGCATTGCTGCAAATTTCAGATCCAAATAATCACCATTGGGTAAAAGGAATTTAATGAATTTCAATATCCCTATCCCTGCTTTCGTATATGAATTTGACAGGATTAATTCAATATAATCAAAATTCATATTTGCAATATAATAAACGATCAATGATACCGCTATCATAATGGTGGGTCTTAAAAATATTGAAAAGAATAAAAAAACACCAATGAAAATAAATAAATAAAATGTCTTATAGATAAGAGCAAGCACCAATAATCCCGTATAATGCGGGTCCACCGAATTCATTATAAATATTGAGATCACAATGGTGATAAGAGAAAAAATTCCCAAATAATACGCTATACCCAATATCTTCCCTAAAAGATACTCGATCTTATTCACGGGCTTTGAAAGAATGAGATATATGGTCTTTTTTTCTACTTCACCTCTAATATTATTGGCAGTAACGGCTAAAAGAAGAAGGACCCCCATTACTTCAAAAATCGAAACGATGGAATCTATTAATATGAGCGGTTGTGTTCCAATATTAAAAAGATCTATGCTTTTTACCAGAAATATTAAGAGAAGATCCAAAAAGAATATACCATATAGAACACTTGTTTTTAAGAATTTTTTAAAGGTATAGGAGGCGATATTCAGTGTATTATTCATTGTTCTCCTCCAATACTCT
Source organism: bacterium (assembly GCA_021162505.1). Lineage (GTDB taxonomy): Bacteria > AUK180 > AUK180 > AUK180 > AUK180 > AUK180. Next base: position 3,048 of record JAGGYO010000094.1, on the reverse strand, counting down.
CAAAAAATAGTCATGCATTCTCTCTTTTTGCCTACAATATTCTATGATCTTGATCTTTGCTTTTTTCAATTCCTTCATTACATCATCACTTTCGTGCATGCCAATTTCTATACTACCTCTATTCTTGTCAATATTATTCCCATTGTACTTCTTAATAAAGCCCTCTATATTACCTTCAATAACAAAGGTATAAAAGTTCTTGAATTCCAGTAATTTCTCCTTTTCGCCATATCGAAGCAATTTTCCACGATGAAGTATCCCTACATGATCACAGACATCATCGATCTCATCAAGGAAATGTGAAGATAGGAAAACCGTTTTATTGTTTTTTGCGAACCCTTTAATGAACTCTCTTATTTCATATTGCGATATGGGATCAAGCCCAGATGTGGGCTCATCTAAAATCAAAAGCTCCGGGTCCGGAAGAACTGCTTGTATAATAGATACCTTCTGTAACATGCCTTTTGAAAAATTTTTTAATTTTGTATTTTTATATTGATAAAGGTCAAATTTTTCCAAGTGCGTATTGATCTTCTCACGCAATGTTTTTTTCTCAATATTATAAAATTTTCCCAAAAACAACAAAAGCTCATATGGAGTAAATTCCTTATCAAGATATGATACTTCCGGTAGATAACCGATCATTTTCTTCACTTTAACCGAATCGGGTGGTTTCCCGAATATGGAAATATTTCCGGAATTCGGTTTGATCAGCCCCAATAAAAGTTTAATTGCCGTGGTTTTACCTGCACCGTTTCGGCCCAAGAAACCAAAGATCCCCGACTGAAGTTTTAAGTTCAGATTGTCCAGGGCAACTATTTTTTCTTTTCCTTTTTTATATTTTTTGGTAATATTCTCAAACAATATGGGATAACCCACTATAAGCTCCAATTTTGTAAATTTATATTCTTGAAAATATCATCCTCTTCATTTATTTTATTTAGAAGCGTGGTCTCCTCTTTTTTCAATTTTTTGCTTTTTTCATAACTTAAATACATTGCATATAATTTTTTAAAATTATCATAATGATGGGTAATTCTATTTTCAGCATAATTCCGTGCAGACCATGTAGAGATAAGAAATTGCCAGTCGGATGATTCCAATAACAATAGTTCCACTGCCATTTGTTTTAATATCTTTGTTTTTATTTTGTCATTTTCCTTACATTCTTTCACCAATTTTTTAAAGAGATCTTCTGATTCGTATATATATTTCCATGTCCATTTTGTCCAATCGTTGAACCAAATATAGTGAAAGCCGCCTTGACCCCATGAACCCTCCGGTAAAGATACTTTACCGCCTATCTTACCGCTTTTAATATTATTATAAGCAGTTTCAGGTCTGACAATATCGCTTTTTGCCATCTCCCTGTATAGATTTTCGATCCACTTGATCCCCTCGAACCACCAATGTCCATAAAGTTCGGCATCATATAATGAAACAATACCATGATCATCATCTTGAAGATCGTTCTTCACAATATTTTCCAATGAACTCAGAAAATGTTTCGCATGGGATTCGGTCATTTTTAATGCTTTATTAATATCATAAGGTAATTTATCACCAAGATCAACTTTATTTCCTGTTACTTTCCAATATTGATGTCCACCGGGAAATTTCTTTTTATGAAATTCCAAATAATTAGAATCACCGGGGTAACCCATATCACCACTCCAAACCTGTGCGCCGGTCTTTTCATCACGAACCAGGACATAAACAGGATTTTCTTCATGCTCATATATGAGATACGGTTTGTATGGAGAAAGCGCTTTTTGGGATTTTTCATGTTCTTCATACTGTTTTTTAAAATTACTCCACAATATTTGAAGAGATTTGAATTTTTGGAGATAAACGCCTTTTATTTCTCCGCCCTTGATCAAATGTGTGTCAACGAAAAAATATTTTATGCCGTATTTTGATAATATCTCCTCAATTCCCTTTCTCTCTTGGGCAGGTTTAGACCCCATTGGGGATTTCCATTTATAAGCGGGTCTATACGCGTTTTCCGGAAGCCAAAAGCCCTTAGGTTTTTTACCGAAATATTTTTTATATGTATCAATTGCTGTTCCAATCTGGCCGCTTATGGCTTCATCATTACCTAAAAGCGGAAAATATCCATGAGTTGCACCACAGGTAATTATTTCCAATTGCCCGCGATCTGAGATCTCTTTGAATTTTTCTACCATATTCTCATTTATTGATTCAAAATATTCCAATATGCTCTTGTAAAATTCTTCCCAGAAAAAAGCTAATTCATAGGATTTATTCTCTCCGATACTTTGAAAATAGATCTCATCATTAATGGCAGATTGGATCTTCATACTTAAATAGTCCTTATATCCATGAATAAAATCCGTATGGACCATTTGTTCCAAAAGAATGGGAGTAATATTTGCAGTTATCTTTACAGGGATCTTATCATTATAAAGCCGATCGAACATCTGTAATAATGGGATATAAGTTTCACTGGCAGCTTCAAAAAGCCAGTCGGTTCCATGGGGCCATGTACCGTGGTTTACCACATAGGGTAAATGACAATGTAATACGAGAACAAAATTTTTCTTTTTCATAGTGTATTTTACCAATTTTTTCACCTTTTTTCAAGGAATTTCGGAAAATATAAATGGAACAACCACAGCACCAAGGAAGTACTGGATATACCACAGAACACGAAAGTAGTTGAGAGTTGAAAAACAGTATGCAGTATGCAGTACTAAGTATTTAGTTTCTCCACTTAGTACCAATGACTTAGTACTTAGTACCATTCTTTTGAACCTTTGAACCAAGAATTTATTAACCACAGAGCACTAAAAGCAATTGACAATGCCTGCCTGTGCGTTGCACGCAGACAGGGACAATTGAAAATTGACAATGAAAAATGAGGAAGGAAAATGAATAAAAAAACAATGGGTCCCTGATCAGGTTAGGAAATGACATGCCACTTTTGTCATCCTCGTGCTTGACACGGGGATCCAGTATTCACATTTCACTATTCACTTTTCACTTATTTGGAGTTTACCCCGAACTCGTTTCGGGGTCATCCAGAAG
>JAGGYO010000267.1 GCA_021162505.1 bacterium | reverse complement strand
TAATAAAATTGATTTTTGAAAGAAAATAAATTAGGAGTTTGAAATGAAGATATTAATGTTTAAATTTATGGAATATTTTTATTCCAAAGCTGGTGAAAAAGAAAAAAAATATGAGAACGGAATATTGGTTTTCACCCATGTAGAATCAAGAGATGAAGAGTTCCTTGATAAGAGCACAACAAAGTATATAAAGAACATTAAATGGTTCGCTGGAAAATTCAATAAACCAAAGATCATTTTGCATTCCTTTGCACATCTTTCAAAGGATAAGGCATATCCTAAGATCGCGAAAATACTTTTTGATAATGCCGAAGATCGATTAAAAAATTCCGGATTTGATGTGGAGCAGACGCCATTCGGGTTTGTGTTAAATTTTTCTTTGAAGATGGATGATACTCCATTAGCAAGATATTTTAAAGAGTTCTAATAAAAAAAGCAATAAAAATAGTCGTTTCGGTATTATTTAAGATTAAAAATAAAGATCTTTAAAATGAAATTCCAGAGTTGGGTCAATTGACCTACGCGCTTTTTGGGTTCAGAAAATATCCTTATCAGCCATTCTAATCCAAGTTTTCTCCATTTAGTGCGGACCCTTTTCTTGACACCCGATAATACATCAAAACTTCCGCCAACACCAATAAAAACACCTTGTTTTACAGAACTATTCGAATATTCATTGTATATCCATTCTTCTTGTTTGGGGCTTCCCAATCCCACTAAAATTAAATTATATCTATTGTCCCTTACCTTTAATCTTAATGCTTCTCGTTCCTTGGGGTTACTATAACCGTCCATTACTTCTATATTCAAATTTGCATATTTCTTTTTAAAGTTATTTCTGATCTTTTTGCCAATCCCTTTCTTTGCACCGAAAAGCAGTACATTCATTTTTTCAGGCGGATAATCAAAGATCTTTTCTAATATTTCTACACCCGGCACGCGTTCTTTTAGCGGTTCGCCCAAAATGAGCGATGCCCAATATATTCCATTACCATCCGGCAGAATAATATCCGCATTGGAAATGATCTCAAAGAACTTTTTATTTTCTAATCCATGCATAAGAATAATGGGATTAATGGTAACAATAAATAATTTATCGTTGTTCTCAATAGCTGTTTTTATTTTATTGAAAGAATCATCAAAATCAAGATTATCTATATCTATTCCTAAAATGTTGACCTTATTCAAACCGTATTTTATAGATACCTCATCTTTTCTTAAGAATAAACTAAATAGATAAAACTCTAAGGCAAAAAGGATTAGGACCGTGAAAAGAATAAAAATCTTTGAAAAACTAAAGGATTGTAGGAAAATACCCGTAAGAACTGTTAATAATAGAACAATGATCAGAAAGCCGATAAGATCGTTCTCACGATAAATAATTATTTTTCCATTACCTTTACTCTTTTTTTTCAACCTTTTTAATATGATCCAACTATTTATGAGAAAAAGGATGAATAGTATAAAAATAGGCAAAATGGTATATTCAAAAATAAAATTTTGTGAACCGGAAAAGATTATTAGGACACCAACCGAAAATCCCAATAATCTGCCATCTGTTCGATCTATTTTGTAGTGTGAAAGAATTATTTCAAGCAGAAGGATGGCAAAAGATATGCCCAGTAAGAAAGCATTTAGTATTAATTCTTCTGTATCCCCATTAAAAATAAATTTTAGGCCTATGAAAATTGACAGGGTTATTGTAAAAAAAAGAATATTTGATAATCCGCTCATTTCGGATAAGTAGGAAAAAAGATATACAATAATGATTAAGAACATTACCGTATAAAAACCGCTGGCGAAAGAATATAAAGAATACTTTTGCAATACGATCTTTAAACCCGTAAACCGCCAAATAATAACAAATGACAATAAATAAAGTAAAAGACGAAGCAATTTGCTCATTTTTATATTAGAAATAATGAGATTAAAGAGTCCCCATATTGATATTACGACCCAATATGAAAATTCAATTTTAAAAAATTGCAGAATGATCAAACTTATAAAAAAAGATAGATAAAATATGATCTTTGAGTAAAAAGCATATTTTTTAAATCCTTTATGTAGTAAAAAATAAAATGTCAGAAAGAAGAATAATCCGAATGAGAATGGAAGTAAATGTTTAACCATTTTTTATTATTTCCATTAATTTGTCAACCAATTCAGGATCGAATTTTTTCCCTTTTTCCTCTGAAATGATCTTCATAGCTTTATCCATAGAGAATGCTGGGCGGAACTTTCTTGGGGAGATCATAGATGTAAGAGAGTCCGCTATGTGGATAATTCTTGCTTCCACGGGAATGCTGTCCTCTTTCAATCCTTTAGGGTATCCCGAACCATCCCAATTTTCATGATGACTTTGAACAATAGTCAATATGTTTTCAAAATGGGGAAAATCGGTAAGTAAGGATTTCGAGATATATGGATGGCGTTTTATCTTTTCTACCTCTTTATCCGTTAACTTATCCTTTTTATTTAATATTTTATCCGGTATACCAATTAATCCTAAATCAATAAAATAAATGGCATAATTAATTTTTTCAAGCTGAGAACTTTTCAAATTTATTGCTTTTGCAAGTTTTCCACATATATTTTTTAATAGTTCGTTCTTTCCTATTTTAAAGGGTTCTTTAAATTGATATCCGGAGATAAGAGTATGAA
>JAGGYO010000168.1 GCA_021162505.1 bacterium | reverse complement strand
TGTTAAAATTTGAGGATGAAATTAGCGTGATGCAACCGAAACGATTTGGGGATGAAATTAGCGTGATGCAAAGAGGTATTTTTACTTGTTATTTAAAAATTTGACAAATATCAGAAAAAAAATTAAAATAAAGGTGAGGAGATAAAATGAAAAGAAGATTTTTTCTATTGTTCATAATCTTTTTTGGATTTAATATACTTTCTTTTGCTGCAAAATTTGTTATACTGCCTGATTTTGAAGTAAACGGCAATACCGCGAATATTCCTATTAAAGAATATTATTCCATAGTTTCAAAAAAATTAAGCAAGCATTTTACTGTTTTAAAAAAGAATGAATTCAATAACAAGAACATTACTAAGGTAATTTTCCATTTTCAGATCATTGACAAATATCTATTCCTCACTGTTTTTTTGGAAAAATCCAAAAAAAGATTATTGATTTTAAATAAATCTTTAAAAAAGGATGTGAAACTTAAGGATAATTTCACGAATATTGCTCAGTTTTTAACATGGGAACTTCGTGATTTAAAAACATTTAATCTGAAAGCCGGCAAGTCTTTGCTCTTTTATAATCAGATTGATTGGGATAGAAATGAAGAAAAAAAAGGAAAAATAATTATTTTTGCCAATCAAGTTTCTCGAATTTACATTAATGGACTAGAAGCAGGTTTAAATAATAAAAACCATTTTACTTTTACAGATCCCGGAACTTTTATAACAAATAGAGAAAATATGAATAATAATAAGTTAAAAGAGTATCATCAATTGGAAATCAAATATCTAGAGGTCGGTAGAACATATAATATTATTTTATATAAATTTAATTATAGACCAGTAAGCTTTAAGGTTAAATTAACGGAAGATCAGGTATTATTAGAATACCTTGTTGACCTAAGAAAAGTTCATTATTTTGAGGCATGCCCTTTCCTTCAAAAAAGCCCTTTTGATAATAATTTTGATGGAGGACAATGCTCATATAAAAAAAAGCCTCTACTTCCAATTGCTGCTATAGTATATGGTTTTAGGGGAAAGTTTGCGGTTACCTGTATAGTTAGTTCCACAGGAGAAGTTGTTTTCGCTGAGTTAGGTAAGAAATTTTATTTCCCATATCTTTCAACAGCAACAATTATTGCAGCGGAACAGTGTAAATTTAGTCAAAGGATGTTTAAAGGAGTTAAATTGGATTATTATTCAGTAGTTATTCCATATAAAATAGATTATTAGTATTGTGAAAAATAAAACTCCGGTTTCTAATTATTTATATTTGATAATATTGGGCTTGCTTGTTCCTGCTTCTGTTTTTGTCGGTTTGAAAATATTTTCAAGTATTTTAATTACATGGATATTATATTACGGTGTGGTCTGTATTTGCATTCCTATTTTTGATTTTTTAATTATCAAAAAGCATAATTTAAAAGAATTTTTCAGTATATTAGGTTTCAAGAACATTAAAAAAAGCATTTTACCTTCCATCTTTTTGGGGATCGTACTGTTTATAAGTATTTACGGATTTTTCTTATTGTTCCGAAAAAGTGTTATTGATCCTGATAAGATAAATAACCTCCTTGCCACCTGGCATTTGAATAAAAAGTATGTGTTCTTATTCCTATTCTTTATGATATTTACAAATTCTTTTGTAGAAGAACTATGGTGGAGGGGGTATATTTATTATAAATTCAATAACGGAATGTCCATTATCAGGGCAATTATTTTTTCTGCTTTATTTTTTAGCTTTCATCATTTCATTACTACGACAAAGCTTTTCTCAATATTTTATGGAATAATATTTACTATTATGATCTTTATTTCAGGCATATTCTGGGCATTTTTAAGATATAAATTCAAGTCAATTTATATAACAATATTCAGTCATATGCTTGCAGATTTTGCTATAATGGTCATTTACTTGAAATATTTGAACTAATTTTTCTATTGAATAAATTTAATTTGACAAATAGCTTTTACCAAATGTCAATATGTCGCAATTGCGACATTGGTCAATTGGGAAATGATGAGTGGAAAGCTATGTAAAGTAAGTAAAACACCGTCCCCGATTAAAATCCTTGAAAAAAAACGGTAAATTTATTAAAATAACAATATGAAAAAGGATTTATACGCATTAATTTTAGCAGGTGGCGCATCAAAAAGATATGGAAAGAACAAGATCTTGGAAAAGATCGGTGAAAGGACTTTTTTAGAGATCATATTAGAAAAGGTGGAATCATTGCATCTCATCCCTGTTATCGTTTATTATTATGATGAGATCGCAAACTATAAGAGAAATGATTGCATATTCATAAAAAATCCTGATCCCAATACACAGCAATTGGATTCAATGCGATTAGGTATTGAAAAGATGCACACAGATTCATTGGGATTCCTTGTTTTTTTAGGTGATATGCCGTTGATAAAAAATGAAACCATAAAGATGGTTATTGATGAGATACAAAAGGAACCTGAAAAAATAATCGTTCCGGAATACAATGGTAAAACAGGTCATCCAACCTTTTTCCCTGCAGCATATTACAAAAAGTTCTTTGAAGATCTTAAAAATGGTGCAAGGACTTTGGTTTATGGAGAAAAGATCATTAGGAAAAGGACAGATGATAAATTTACCGTTATCGGGGTGAATACGAAAGAAGAATTGAAGAGGTATTTAGATGAATATAAAAAAATTGATTAGAAGCGTTAATAATATTATTCCAAATAAGGATGGGGTTTTCGCCATAATTTACGAATCGAAAGGTTCAACCCCAACGGAAATTGGGAGAATGATGTTTATTACAAAGGATACATCCATAGGAAGCATCGGTGGCGGTATTGTTGAAAAAATGGCAATAGACAAGGCAAGGGAAATGTTGAAAAACAGGGATAAAACGGAAAAGTTCAATGTTGATCTTTCGGGTGAGGAAGGTTCAGACGGTCTTTGCGGCGGAGCATCAGGAGTCCTTTTAGTAAATGTGATATCAAAAAAACAATTAATATTGATCGGTGCCGGCCATGTAGATCAGGCTCTTTCAAAATTTGCAGAAGATCTTGGCTATTCTGTTTCAATTTATGATACACGAGAAAAATTACCATGGGATAATTATACTATTGTAAAGGATTATGACGAAGTATTTAATGGAATGGAAGAAAATGTTTTTATAGTTATTGCTACTCATAACCACGAAGAGGATGAAAAAGCGTTACAGAGTTTAATAAAAAATGAGGTGAACTATGCTTATTTGGGTGCTGTATCCAGTAAAAGAAAATTCAAAATAATGACGGCAAATATTGAAAACACAGGGTTGAAGGTCCCTGAAAATATTTTTGCACCCGCAGGTTTAAATCTCAATGGCAATGAACCCATTGAAGTAGCTCTCAGCATAGTTGCACAAATTGAAAAAATTTATTATAATAAAGATGGTAGAGATTTAAAGGATGTGAAGAAATGAACATAAAAATAAAAGTTAACGGACAATTAAGATCAGTAGAGGTGGAGCATAATACAACATTATTGCAAGTGATCAGGAAAGACCTTAATATCACTTCTCCTAAATCCGGGTGCGAAAAAGGAGAATGCGGCGCGTGTACGGTGCTCCTTGACGGAAAACCGATCACATCATGCTTAGTGCTTGCTTTTACGGTGGACGGAAGCGAGATCACCACATTGGAAGGTATCACTCCCAAGGATGGGTTGAACCCTATTCAAAAAGGTTTGATAAATGCCGGCGGTATTCAATGCGGATTCTGTACCCCGGGTTTTATCATGAGTGGTCATAATTTCTTTTCAAAAAAAGAAGATTTTACTATTGATGAATTAAAAAGAGCATTATCAGGAAATCTTTGCAGATGTACGGGGTATAAAAAGATCGTTGATGGAATGCTACTTGCTGCAAAGGAAATGGGAATCAAGGTGAAAAAATGAACAAGATATTCGTAAATGTGGAAAATCTCGCCGACTTATTATCAATAAAGGGGCAATATGGAAAAAAAGGAATTATAATTTCAGGCGGTACTGACATTGTGGTGAGAATGAAGAACAACATGATAGACCCGGAGGTACTGATCTCCATTAAAAAACTTGCTGAATTAAAAGGGATAGTAGCGAGGAAAACTAAGGTAATTATCGGTGCAGGAACTTCTCTTGATGAGATAGAGAATTCAACACTTATTAAGGAGAACTATTACCCTCTTTATCAGGCAGTATTCAATATGGCATCCCCGCAGTTGAGAAATATGGGTACAATTGGTGGTAATATAGGTAATGCTTCACCAGCCGGTGATACGATCCCACCGCTTTTTTTAATGGATGCGGAGATCATTCTCTATTCAAAAAAGGGAAAAAGATCTATATCCGTTACTGAATTTTTCAAGGGTCCCGGCAAAACAGTTATGAGAGATGACGAGATCATTCATTCAATTATTTTGAAGAACAATTATTTAACAGAAAAGAACTCGGGTTATATAAAAGTTGGGCAAAGAAATGCTCTGGCTATTTCCATTGCCTCAGTAGCATATTTTAAAGATAAAAAGTATAAGCGATTTGCCTTTGGCTCTGTTTCACCTATTATTCATTTGATAGAATTAAAGTTTGGTTTAAGCGATGAGCAATTATTGAAAGAGATAGAGTCCTATATCACGCCCATCGATGATGTCCGTGCTACAAAGGAATATAGAAAACAGGTTATCATTAACCTTGTAAAGGATATTTACTTTTAATATGATAATATTTTTAACCGGTGAGAAAGGCATAGGAAAAAGCACTATTATAAAACAGGTGCTAAATGACTATCCAAAAAAATCAGGAGGTTTTTTTACAACTAAAAAAGATGAAGGAATTGAGTTCAAGAACTTGGAGAACGAAGTAATGTTTTACTTCAATCTTACTGATGACCCCATGCTCATTGCTGAGAAATTTGATAAATATGGTGTTGAGCAATTCTTGGAAATATACGATGATGCCGAACTCATTGTAATGGATGAATTGGGCTTTCTTGAAAGAAAAGCAACAAAATTTCAAAGTGCTGTGATGAATATCGTGAATAGTAATAAAAATGTCCTTGCCGTTTTAAAAAGCTATAAGAACAATTTTTTTTATGAGAATCTTAAAGATTTCAAGCATGCAACCATTTTAGAAATTAACTTGGAAAATAGAAATAAGATCACCAAAAGGATCTTGGAAATTCTAAATGATGAAAAAAAGTAGCATATTCTTTCTTTTGTTCTTAATCTTTGCCTTTATCTACAGCGAAGAGACCATACCCCAGATACTTATTGAAGGAACCGAAATAGAGGATGTAAATATTGAAGATACGGGAAACATCAAGATAAAATTAAAAGATATTGACGATGGTCACGCGAAAAAGATCTTAAAAGAAAAGAAAGAAAAAGTCATGGTAAAAACGAAAAATCAATATGAATTTAAATTCGCCTTTGGGAATAATATTTACACCATGGTGAATTTTCAAGGAAATGTTTTACTGAAAAAACTTAATTTACAACCATCGTTTTCATATTATCATAACTATCCGTACATCAGAGATAATTATTTTGAAAGATTTTCCGGAGGGTTATTATCGACCTATAATGAAAAAACTACAAAGATATCCTTCACTATAAAAGAATATTATACTATCTATCAATATGCTGTCAAGGAATATCTTAAGGAGAATTATTTCAATAGCAAACTATTAACGGAATTTTATCCAAGTAGTGATCTTTATATAAAGTATAATCTGGGGTTCAATA
>JAGGYO010000035.1 GCA_021162505.1 bacterium | reverse complement strand
CTTTTAATGGATTCATTGGATATAAGCGATAAAATGAATGGGCTTTTTAAGAAATATAATTTTCAAGATATTATTCGTATAAAAGACAATTGTACAATAGAAAATTATTCGGAACAGGAAATAGCAGGGTTGTTACAAGAGAATAAGGGATTGATTGATGTCTTGATGAACTCCGTGTATTCTTTGAATAAAACCCTTGAAGCAATAGATTCACTTTTTAATAAAGGCTGCTTGACACTGGAAAGCAGTGAAGCCGTTATGGATGAGATCACGGAATTTTATCCGGATGAAGTAAAATTTTTAACGCAAGAAAGCGATCTTTTTAAAGAGGGATATGAATATTATATGAAAGGGTTATATAATCAGTCATTGAAGATCTTTGAAGAGACATTTAAAATATTTCCCAATAGCCCCGTTTTGAGTCTTTTTATAACCAAATGTTATCTTTTTAATAGAGACATGAAAAAAGCTCTTTCGCTTTTGAAAAAAATGAATGTAGAATTTACCGATAATATATTAATTCAGCTCTTTCTGGCAAGGATCTTTATGCGGCTGAATAAACTTGACGATGCAGGAAAATATCTGCTTCATGCCTTAAAGAAAAACCCTAATAATATTGCCGTTTTGTGGGAATATGCCAATTTGCTTTTTAGAAAAAAACAAGTGGATAAAAGTATTGAAACCTATAAAAAGATACTTTCTACCCAACCGGATAATATTAATACATTAAATAAGCTCGCCGCAATTTACTTGAAAAACAATGACCATAAAAACGCTATATTATACTGGGAGCAGGTCCTTGGATTTGATAAGGAGAATACCATTGCTTTTACAAATTTAAAAGTGATAAAAAAATGATAGATGAAAATGATTTTGAGGTTTATATTCAGAATATCTTTGATATTTTGAATGCATACTATAGCATTGATTTTTCCTCATATAAGCTCAATTGTCTCCAAAGAAGGATAAAAAGAAGGATGATAATCTCGAAGATCGATAAAGTTGAAGAATATTTGGAACTGATCTCCAATGATGAAAAGGAAAGATCAAAATTAATGGATACTATTACGATAAATGTTACAAGGTTTTTTCGTGATGAAAAGACATATAATTATATATATAAAAATCTATTACCCAAATTTACCCAAAAAAAAGATATTAAAGTATGGAGTGCCGGTTGTTCTAGTGGGGAAGAGCCCTATTCTATTGCCATGCTTCTTGATTATTATAAAACCGAGAAACATTTAAACTACAACTATAATATTTTTGCCACGGATATTGATTCTCGTTCAATCGACAAAGGGTTGAGCGGTGTTTATACGCCTAAATCCATTTATAATTTAAGTGATATCTTTCATATTATCTTTAATTTCTACATAAAGAAACAGGGGAATTATTATTATATTGATGAAAATATAATGAATAGTGTCCATTTTGAGAAAAATTCCATATTTTCATCCAATTGGGAGGGTAAATTTGATTTTATATTTTGTAGGAATGTTTTTATTTATTTTAGCAGAGAATTGCAGAATCAAGCATTGCAGATCTTCCGTGATCATTTAAAAGACGATGGATACCTGGTCTTGGGAAGAGTCGAAACAATATTTTTTGAAAAAAGAAATATTTTCAATATAATATCAAATAGAGATAAGATATATTCAAAAAAAATAAAGGAGTGAAATATGGGAATGTTCGATGCTGATGATTTTGATGTTGTTCAGAAAAAGCCGACCACGGAAGCCGGTAGCAATGCAGTAGGTAGTGCAGGAATAAGACCACTGGACACTCTCGGTGGTAAACCGGTCTATTTTAAGATCAAACCGACCTCCAAACCATACCCTTCTAATATTGAAAAAAAATCTTCTACAAATGTGGATCTTAAAACCCTATTAACAGAGATGATCAGATCCGAAGCGAGTGATCTTCATTTGACCGTTGGTGTACCTCCTTGTATCAGAGTTGACGGTGAAATATATAAAATGTTCCAGTATGCTCCTTTAAAAGCGGATAAAGTGCAACAGTTGACATATTCCGTATTAAAAGATAAGCAGAAAAAGGAATTTGAGCAAAATAACGAACTCGATTTTTCCTTCGGAGTACCTAAATTATCAAGGTTCAGAGCAAATATTTTTAAACAGAGGGGAAATATTGCCTGCGCATTTAGAGCAATACCGTTTGAGATACTGGAATTCGAAAAATTGGGGTTACCAAGCGCTGTAAAAGAATTTGTTAATATGCCCAAGGGTTTGATCCTTGTTACGGGTCCTACGGGCTCGGGTAAATCTACTACACTTGCTTCAATGATAAAATATATCAGTCAAAGGAAAAAGCATCATATAATAACAATTGAGGACCCGATAGAATACACATTCAAGCATGGTGAATCCATTGTGAATCAAAGGCAGATAGGAGAGGATACAGTGAGTTTTCCCATAGCTCTGAAATATGTACTTAGGGAAGACCCTGATGTTATTATGATCGGAGAAATGAGAGATCTGGATACCATTGAGGCGGCATTGACAATTGCCGAGACCGGTCACCTTGTTTTTGCAACACTTCACACAAATAGTACTATTGAATCAATTAACCGAATCATAGATGTATTTCCTCCGCATCAGCAACAGCAGGTCAGAACACAGCTTGCTTTTGTCGTACAGGGTATCATGACACAGCAGCTTATTAAGCGAGCTTCCGGCCGCGGTAGAATAATGATAGCCGAGGTCCTTGTGCCTACGCCTGCTATTCGTTCAATGATGAGAGAGAATAAACTTCATCAAATATATTCTGCATTGCAAACAGGTAAAAAATACAGTATGCAGACCATGAACGAAGCATTAACATTAGCTGTTAAAAAAGGACAAATAACAAGAGCGGAAGCAGAACAAAGAAGTATGAACAAGGACGAGTTGAAGAACCTATTCCAACACTATGGCGTATAAATTCATACAATTTAAAATTGGGAAAAAGATACTTGCTCTTGAAATAAATTTTGTCCATAGGTTTTTTAAAGTTAAAAACGAATTGCTGCCTTATCCTGGAGAAAGTAAAAATTTCCAATTTATCATATCCTTGAAAATTGGTGCTATTCCTGTCCTGAAAAAGGAATTTTCCGGAATAAAAGGCGCGAGTTACGGATATTTGATCGTAGCTGTTCATGATGAAAAAAAATTGGGTATCCTCTGCGATGAAATAATAGGACTTGCAGAGGAAATGGATAAAAAAGCCGAACTTATAGATATAGAGAACCTTATTTAATGTTAAAGAGATCAGATTTCATCCATCTACATACTCACAGCGACGGATCTCTAAACGATTCTATCATCACGATTCCCGAATTGATACAAAGGGTAAAGAATATGGGGCAGAAGGGTATTGCTATTACAGACCATAATTCCATGATAAATATACCATTATTAGTTGAAGAAGCCGAACAGCACAATATAAAACCCATTATCGGAGATGAATTTTATATTGTTCCAGACAGGGAGAAATTCTTTTCAAATAAAGATAGACAGAGATACCATATTATTGTTGTTGCTAAGAACAATGAGGGTCTAAAAAATCTCATTCGCCTTAATAATGATTCTTGGAAAACCAATTATTTTAAATCGAGAGCTGGGTTAAATATGTCAGTGATAGATATAAAACAGTTAGTAAAATACCATAAAGGGAATATAGTTACATCTGCCTGTTATTACGGTATTATACCAAAGCTGTTATATGATAATAAAAAAGAACTAACAATGATATATGATGCAATAAAACAAACATATAAAGACGATTTTTATTTGGAAGTTGCTGATCACGGTGTAGAGGAAGAAACAAAAGTATTTAAGAAACTTATTGAGTTTGGAAAAAAGAATAATGATAAGATAATTGTTACGCAAGATGCGCATTATTTTCACAGAGATCAAGCTCTTCCCCACGAGGTTTTGATATCAACAAGATTCAACTATCATTCAAAATTTAAATATGATACCTATGAGTATTACTTGAAGACCTCGCAAGAGATGTATGCTTTGGGGTTTGCAGAAAAATATTACAAAAATACAATGGAAATATACGAAAAAATAGAGAAATATAACTTAATAAAAAGAAAAAATAGTGAAAAAGTAAGTATTTCAGTTATAAATGAATCAAAAATCACTTTTTTAGAATTAAGAAAAATAGCAAAAAAAATTATCATGTATTACAATATTCCAAAAACGGAATGGCGGGAATTTATAAAAGGTATGAAAAGTGCAAAAAATAAAATAAAATTCTTTCAAAATTCCTCTTTTTTTGAAGAGATAAATGAAAAATACAATCTCTATAAGATCATTCCGGCTTTATTGGGTGTTAAGAACAATATTGTTGCTGATGAAAATAGGGTTATTCCCCAATCATTAGAAAATATAAACTTTCCCATAATGAGAAAGGGGAATTCATTTATAACACAATGGCCCTCACTTTAAAAAAAAAATGCAATCATATATGGATACCTAGGAGGTGCGTATGAAGATTTTCAAGTTATTTTTACCTATTATTTTGTTTTTGATGTTAATTGCCTGCAAATTAGAATTTGGTGATATTAATTTTCAAAGGTTAGATAAAAACGCGAAAAAATATTCAAAAATAGTGGAAAAGGAATTTGCCTTAGGTGAAACATCAACTTTGTCCATTAAAAGCGTTTCAGGAGATATTAAATTTTTACCGTCCACAAATGGTTTATTGCGAATAAAAGGAGAGATATGCTGCAATGAAAAAAAGGATCATTTAAATGATGTGAAAATGAGAATTGATCAAAATACCAATAGTGTTACTATTAAGACGGAGTCTAATAAAAAAATCGCTCACGCCTGGATAAACTACACTATATTTATCCCCAAAAATTGTAAATTAGAGAATATTAAGACGGTTACAGGCGATATTAGCATTGAAGCTTTTATAGATCCTTCTGAAAAGGATAAGGAAAAGGGAATTGTTCTGAATTTAAGAAAAGGCAGAAATGACCTGAATGATATTTTGGGGAAAGCTACTAATATTTCATCATCCAGCGGAGATATTAAACTTCTTAATTTTATTGGAAATCAAATAATTAAAACGGTTACAGGTGATATAAACATCAAAGACAATTTTGGAAATATATATATTAGTACATCCTCAGGAGATATTGAAATATTGGATTCAATAGGTGTTCTTGATACAAAAACAGTAACCGGAGATATCAAAGCAAATGGAAGGCTCACAATAAAAGGCATCCAAACATCAAGTGGGGATATGACATTGAAAAATGTAAATTTCATAAATGAAGCAAATCTGAAGAGCGTTAGCGGAGATATGACATTATTCATAGGAAATGATAAAGATCTGCTCATTGATTTTAAGAGTGTTTCAGGTGATTTAAACACGGGGAAAATGTCTTTGAACATACAAATAAATAAAAAGAGAAATATCATCAAATTTGGAAATGGGAAAAAGCATTTACATATAAATACAGTATCAGGG
>JAGGYO010000269.1 GCA_021162505.1 bacterium | reverse complement strand
GATTTGGATAATTATATGAATACCATGAGTGCTGTATATGAGGTCAAACAATTGAATATTGCTTACTATTCATTTGATCATAAAAGTTATAGTGATCTTAATATTAATAATAGTCAACCAATTTTTTTGGATATTGATATTCCAAATACTATGAAGGAATTTTTTGAAAAGGCAATATTAGAGAATATGAAAAAAAAGAATATTCATATTCATCTTCACACATATAATTGGAATGATCTTTATAAGAGGGTCATAAAAAGTGAAACTCCTGCTACGGTATTGAATATCTATTCTCCTACATTTGATCCTGCTGATTTTTTAGGCGAGCTTTTTTATTCCCATAAGAATTGTACTTTTGGAGAGATGAACTGGTTCGATTATAAAAGCAAAGAAATGGATGCTGATATTGAAAAATTATGTGAATTAAAGGGAATACAGAGAGTAAAAATGGGTTGGGATATTATTAATAAAGCATTAAAGAATAAACTTTTTATCCCTCTTTACTGCGAAGATCTTTTTATTATTACAAGGAAACATAAATGCCGTATAAAAAATTGTTATGAGTGGGGAAATTTTCTGAAATATGATTAGAAAACCGTTTAAAAAGCAATTAATTAACTCCTTTTTCCTTATATTATCTCTTTTTCTTGTTTATTATATCGTGATGAGTATTTCGTATAATTATTTATTGTTCAGTGATTTTAAATCGGGAAATAAAAACATTTTGAATAATGTTTCAGAAACTGTTTTTCAATATTATGAGACCTATAAAGAGAATGAAAAACTATTCTTTGAATATGAAATACAAAAAATTAAAGATGAGAGCGCATTCATCGATAATATTACGATCCTCGATGCAAAAAACAAGATCATCTATCCTAAAAATAACTCTATGAAAAGTAAATATTTTAGTGATATCAAAGACGAAACATATAAAACAAAACACTTTACTTTATTCTATAAAAAGATGATATTCTCTGGAAAATTTTATTATAAAGGCACTGTGATCATAAAAATAAATATTCTTCCTTATGTAAAACATCAATATGCCTTTTTATTATTTGCTATTGTCCTTCTTTTCATCTTATTTTCTTTATTGGGTAGTTTTACTTTAAAAAAATACAAACAATTTCTGGAACCCATGTACGAATTCATAAAAGAGATAGAACAGGAAGATGATGAGAATGTACAATATGAGAATGAAATTGATCTATTTACTAAAAAATTGGAAAACTATAAAAAAGAAAATCTTGAATTTACCAATAAACTTGACAGGAAAACCAAAGAGTTGTTCATTGAGAATAAGAGAGTACAGAATCTACTGAATTTTAGAAATAAAATGATCTCCTCCACTTCTCATGAACTCAAGATTCCCTTGAGCATTATAATCGGGTATATTGAGCAGATCAAGATAAATCCGGATAAATACATGAAAAAAGGGATGTTCTATATTGATAAGAATCTGAAAAGATTACAAAATATGATCGACAACTTAATGAGATTATTCGTAGTAGAAGAAAGCAAATATACTTTGAATATTACCAAGAACTCTCTTTTGGACCTATTAGATGAGCTTTATAATGAATATTTACCTCAAATGGAAAATAGGGAAATAAGATTTGTTTTAGGCAAACCCGAAATGGATATAGAAATAGAATTTGACTTTGAAGAGATTCGTTTAGCGCTTGCAAATATGTTGAACAATAGTGTAAGGTATATCAAGGAGAACGGTAAGATCGAACTTTATTGTAGGGTTTTAAAGGACAAATTACACTTAGGAGTAAAAGACAATGGTAAGGGAATTGAGAAAGAAAAGCTCAATAAGATATTTGACTGGTATTTTCAGGTAGACCAGCATCCGTCCATTGGAATTGGAATTGGCCTCGCCATTGCTAAAAATACCGCAGATGCACATAATTGGAAGATTGAAGCTAAATCTTCTTTAAATATGGGTGCTAATATATATCTGATCATCCCTTTAATTATGAATGATAAGTAAAAATATTCACATAAATTATAATAGAAAACGGAGTTTGCATGAGTATAATTGACCCGAAATTAAAAAAGCATTTTATCCAATTTAGCTTTCAATCTATTTTAGCCTTTATTTCCATAGGGATAGTATTATTTTTTCTCAATATATTTACAGATACAGCTATTATAACTGCTCTTGGAGCTACAACATATACTATCTTTACAAAGCCGACTTCCATTTATGCCCAATCCCGCCATCTTTTGGGAGGATATGCCGTTGGAATTATTATTGGCATAATTATGAAATTAATATGTACTCTCCCGACAATTTCTCATATGTTTCCCCAAAAAGAGCATATAATAATATTTTCTGCCTTAGCGGTCGCTCTATCGATGTTCATAATGAATATAACCAATACGGAACATGCTCCCGCAGCAGGAATGTCTCTTGCTTTGGTTTCAAATCCGTGGACCCCTAAGACCATTTTTATAATTGCAATTGCCGTTATGATGCTCTATGCAGTAAAGAGAGTATTTGAACCAATAATGTATGATCTTGTCTGATAAAATTGATATCTATGAATCTACTGAAATATTTAATGAAAAGAAATATGAGAATATATTTCTTGTTGATATACTTAGGGCTTCAACTACCGGAGTATTACTTTACAATAAGGGAATTAAAAAGATCTGTTTTGAAGACGACCTTAGGATGGCTATTAAAAAAGCAAAAGAATTAAATGCTTTGCTTCTAGGTGAAATCAACGGTAAAAAGCCAAGGGTATTTGATCTTGGAAACAGTCCATTTGAAATTAGCAGAGTTAAAATTATTAAAGACCGAGCTGTTCATTTTACAACCAATGGAACGCCACTATTTAAAAAATTTACAGGAAATGATCATACCTATCTTGCTTCTTTTCTGAATATAGGAAATGTTATTGAAAAAATTAATGGAAATACCGCTTTTATTCTTGCAGGAACAAATGGGAAACCCGCTTATGAAGATCGTTTTTTTGCGGGATATGTACTGACATTATTTCCAAAATGTTATTGGGGACATGGTGCATTACCCTCTGCAAGACTATATGAAAGATTTAAGTATGCTCCGGAATATTTTTTTTGTTTAACTAAAAATGGGAAGAACCTGGTTAATATAGGAAAATTCTATGATATAAAATTCGCTTTACAAAAAAATATTTGTCCAATCCTACCAAATGTTTAAGTCCACAAAGAAAAACAGCAAATTTCGAAATTCAAATTTCTTTTAACCATGAATTACACGAATTATACGAATTTAAGGGAAAAGGCAATGTAATAACCACAGAGCAGGCAGAGCACACTGAGATTAAAGAAGAATCAAAAGAAGAAAGAAGAAATAAAAGGTAATGTAATAACCACAGAGCACGCCTGTCTGTGGTAATTCCATTTTCTTTAATTACTCATTTTTTATTGTCAATTTTCAATTGTCCCTGTCTGCGTGCAACGCACGGGCAGGCATTGTCAATTGTTTCCTATGCCCTGCGCTTTTTGCAATCCTTCCAATGTGCCGATATCAAACCAGTTGCCTTTTAAAATCTCTGCCCCGATGGTGAAGTCGGTTGTTTTCAAAATATCAATGAAATCCGAGATGAAATTCAAATAGGTATTGGGAATATATCTATCCTTGAAAAATTTCAGCACATTCCTTCTTATGAGCATTATCCCGCTGTAACCGAGAAATTGTTTGCTTTCATGAAACGCTATCTCGTTTTGTTCATTGACATGAAAATCTTTTTTCCCATTATTGATCATTCCGAGGACCAGATCATTATCCCGGTGGAATATTCCTTGAAGTTTCCCATCGAAATAAATATCGCTATTATGTATAAAAAGATCAAAGTTGCAATTACTGCCGCTTATAATGGAGTATATACCGCCAAATACTCCAAGGGGTTTTGGTTCATAGAAGATGGAGATATTTTTATAATCTTCAATGTGCAATAAATTGGTTATTTTTTGCGAAAGGTGGCTTACATTTATAATATTGTACTTTATTCCCAAAGAGATATTACTGTCAATAATATTCAATAGATGTTCCTTCTTACCAATTTTAACCAAGGGTTTTGGTATAAGATCGGTTATTGGGCTTAGTCTCGTTCCATAACCGGCTGAGGGTATAAAGCCTCTTATTTCTTGTCTAATAATTTATGTCCTTTTTCCTCAAGAACAAAATTCTTTGGTTCTTTCAGCAACCCGCTCAACCTATTGTTATAAAATTTGTATATCACAGGCAGCTCATTATGATTGATCTTAACAAGGATATATGTAATCTTTTTATCACTGTTCCCCTTGAAGATCTCATATACATTATGGGGACCACTTATGGTAATCAATGGTTCGGGTTTATCTAATCCGCATTCTTTTTTCGTCTTGGAAAGCTCAAAATCATTTGTTCTGAAATTAGAGAATATATTCAAATAACCCGTTATTTTTGCTGTATCCACCTTTAACTTATCAGTATCTTTAAAATGCCAATCACTATTTTTCTTATAGATTTTTACTTTCGGCAAACCGATATTATCAATTGATGGAATATCGATTTTAAATATAGTGTGGTCCATCCAATCTTTGGCTTGTCCCCGAACATAGGAGATTAAACTTTCCGGTGAAACCCTGACAAGGTTCTCGTCTCCTAATTTAAAAAATGTACTTCTAAAATCTCTCGTATTTTTGCCAATAGAAATTATGGAATAAAGCTGATCTTTTACATAAATACTTAATTCATAAACATTTTTCTCATCTAAATGATATTGGGAAATCTCTTTCATATTTTTTGTAACGATCCTAACGGAAATAAGATCCAATACAGCATTTATTATTTTATCCTGTTTAACGCTGTCAATATTGTAGTTATGACCGTTAATAGATACATACCATTTTCCGCCTTTGCTCAAAAGTGTAACGGATTTTTGCTTGGTTCTGCTTGCGGGCGGTTCAATAATAAATTTCGTTATATTGCTCTTGTCAAGGTTCGGAAATATCCTTTCGGGCATATCCCTTTTTACAAAGAGTGGTGGGAGTGCAAGGATCAAATAAATTATCAATAAAATAACGATTGCAATTATATAATTTTTATATGCTTTCATATTATTTCTCCACTATGTTTCTATTTTTTTTTCTTTTTAAAAATCTAAATATACCGAATATTATAATTAATAATGGAATTAATATATAATTTATCCATTTAATTATTGTTTTTTTAGAATCACTGATATTTCCAATAACCGGATCTTTAACATTTTTTTTTCTAATTCCTGATAATTTATTTCCAAGAAGGAGATTGTCCATAAGGTTTAGAATAAATATTTTATTATTGGGAAATCGCTGTAAGATATTATCTTTCAAAATATGCGAGGTACCAATTGCCAGTAACTTGGCTTCCTTAACCCCTTTTTCCAAAAAATCCTTATGGTCAATACCTTCGGGCAGGTCATTTTTTTTGAAATATGAGGGGAATTTACCATGTTCAATGCCGGCGAGAATAAATTGCTTATATAAATTAATATCCTTAGGGGCTTTTATCTGTGTAGGATCGATAAGAATAAAACCTTGGCTTTTCCATGCTTTTTCAGTACTTTTTAATAAAGTATCATATTCAAGATCAGCTCCTCTTGAAAAATTTACCGATGATACCCAGGGCAATGTAATATTTTGCAATTTTTTCAAAAAACTAAATTTTGGGTTCATATATTTATTTAAAACCTTAACAAAAAGAGGGTAGGCACTTGCTAATCTTTGATTTCCATAGCTAAAACCAATAATATCATTAGAAGAATCATTTACTAAATTTTTATTTATAGTTATGCCTTTACTTTTTAAAAAATCAAAAATATTTGACTGATTTGCTCTGCTCTCCTTCTGATAACTTATATTTACACCGTTCACAAAAAATGCAACCTTCCCGCCTTTCAATATGAACTGATCCAAATAATACATTGCGTGCTTATCCATATTTGTTTTATAATTTGGTATGATGACCAGATCAAGATTGCCATACTCGTTTTTATTTGTAAGGTCAAAAGGAATGACCTTATATTCTTTCTGCAAGGCACCTAATAATGCTTTGGAAGTTTGTTTCAAGAACATTTCGCTTCCCCCTTGCGGGTATCCTATAACGGGAATACGGGGCGAGGTTATTTTCAATAATATTGATGATATATTATATTCAAGGTCATTTGTAGATTGGATGACAGGAATTGATTCAACCTTATCCTTGTAAAATATTGCCATGCCAATATAGCTTTTAATGATTTCCGCTTTATCTTTGGAATAAATATTTACATTTACCGGCTGTATGCCGTACATATACAATTTACTTTTAAGATCAGGATTCGAAATGGGATCAATCTCTCTAATATGTACATGTCCTTTAGAGATAGAACGATATTCACTTAGGACATCCCATATCTGTTTTTTTAAATGTGTTAAATATGGAGGAATATTCTTCGAAATGTAAAATTCTACCCAAATATTGTCATTCAAGTCCTTTATAATATCTTTTGTGCTTTTGGATAATGTGTATTTTTTACTTTTTGTCAGATCTATACGCATGGTTATCTTAGCAAATATCATATTGATCAAAATGATAATTACGGCAACCAAAATAAATTCAATATAAACATTTTTACTTTTCATAATTAGCTCCTATATCCTTTTCTTTACAACAATATAATTAAGAAACAGGAATATTGCAGTAAAACCGATAAAATAAACAATGTCATATATATCCATTACTCCCCGTGATATTGATGAATAATGATATGATAATCCCAGGGTGGTAAAAAGTTTTGTGAAAAAAGCAGATGCGGTAAATATAACAAATTGTTGGCTAATAACATAGAAAATAAATCCTATTGCCGCACCAAGGATATATGCAATAATTTGATTGGATGTAATGCTTGATGTGAACATTCCGATTGAAATATAAACACCAGCCAAAAAAAACAACCCTAAATATCCCCCGACAATAGGTCCTAAATCTATTTTCCCTAAAAAAAGAAGGGTTATGGGTATATTAATGGTAAGTAATATTGTTAAGATGACAAAAAGATAAGCTCCCCAAAATTTTCCCATAATAATATTCCAGTCGGATACGGGAAGTGTGAATAGTATTTCATTGGTTTTAGATCTTTTTTCTTCAGCCCAAATTTTCATTGTAACGCTTGGTATAAAGAAGAGTAAGATCCATGGGGTCATATCAAAAAAGGATCTCATGGATAAAAAACCGTTAATAAAAAATGATTTAAAAAAGAAAAAATAAGACAGTATAAGGAAAACGGTAATAAAAATATAAGCAATAGTTGAGTTAAAAAAACTGGTAAATTCTCTTTTAAAAATTGCCGTATTATTTTTCATTATCAACCTCCTTTCTTGTTACTTTGGCAAAAATATCTTCAAGAGATGCTAATTCTCTTGTCAAGCCTAAAAGGGTGGTCTTTGTTTCAACCGCCTTATTGAATATTTTTTCGCGGATATCATCATTGGCATAAACTATTATTGTCTTCGCACCCTTTATCTCCTCAATTTGTTTAATATTCGTAATGTTCGCAATGCCTTTCAGGTCTTTTTCAAAATTGTCATTATTTTTATATATTATTTTTATTGTATTCGTTACCTGAAAAAGGTTCTTTATATTTTCTTTTGAATCTTGTGCAACGATCTTTGCATTATCAATAATAATTATTTTTGATGCCAGTGCTTCAGCTTCCTGTAAGATATGCGTTGAAAGGATAATTGTCTTTGTCTCCCCTAATTTCTTTATTACATCGCGGATCTCCAAGATCTGATTAGGGTCCAAACCCGTGGTGGGTTCATCCAATATTAAAAAATCCGGATCTCCCAAGATCGCCTGTGCTAAACCAACCCTTTGATGAAAACCCTTGGAAAGTTCCCATATCATTCTTTTTGAAACTTTTTCTAAGCCGACCATTGATATGGTTCCCTGAATTCTGCTTTTTAAATTTGGTATTTGCCGTGCCTCGCCAATAAAATTTAGATACTCGGTAACGGTCATATCTTCGTATAGCGGCGCATTTTCAGGTAAATAGCCAATGCGTCTTTTTGCTTCCAAAGGATTTTCACTAATATCAATTCCGTCGATCAGAACTTTACCCTTATCCGCCGGGAAAAATCCGGTTATCATTCGCATAGTAGTAGTTTTCCCCGCTCCGTTAGGTCCGAGAAATCCAACGATCTCACCGCGGTTAACCATAAATGTTACATCATTAACGGCAATTAAATTACCAAAATGCTTTGAAATATTTTGTATCTCTATCATATGCACCTCTACTATAATAAAATTTATTTTATCACTTTAATTACTGAAAATCAAGGGGTCTGATTATTTCTTTTTAGTAATACTCAATCGTCCCTCATTAATATTTACTGAAATATGCTCTGATTTCTTCTTTGACACGATATGGTCAATGAGTTCCATAGCAAAATGGAATAACCACAAAGCACTGAAATATCAATGAATAATGAATAATGAAAAATGAAGAATTGTAGGGGTCGTTCGTGAACGACCTGTATGATACGGAATTGGCAGGTTAATTATTAAAATCATGCAAATAATTAGTGATCAAATAGCAGTCAATGAAAAGAAGTAATAAAAATACTTCAAAAAAACTTGACATTTTATTATTTTTTTGTTATAATGTAATATGAAAAAGTTGGACAAACAAAAACTTATTAACTATAAATGTTTAGCCGATATTTGTAATATAATATTAGGACATCAATTTAGGGAGAGGGTTTCAACGGGCACAAGAGGAAAGTACAGAATATTATTATATAAGGATGTTAAGGTGAATGAAGGTATTGTCAATGATGTTATCACGCGTGCAGATGTGAAAAATTTAAAGAAGGATAGAATTTTGAGAAATAATGATGTTCTTGTTATAGCCCGCGGTCATTATCCGAGAGCTATATTTATTGAAAAAGTACCGGAGAAAATTGTTGTATCCTCTTTCTTTTTTATCATGAGACCCAAAAACAATCAAATCCTACCTCAATATATTGCATGGTATTTGAATTCAACCCAATTAAGAAATTATTTGGAAAAGACCTCCACGGGAACGGTTGTCCCGCATTTAAAAATAAAAATATTGGAAGGCGTGAAGATGCCAATTCCGCCCATTGATAAACAAAAAAAAATAATGGAATTTTATAATTTATGGCAAAAGGAAAAATCATTGTATAAAAAAATTAATCAAAAAAAAGGGAAATTAGTTAATGAAATAATAAAAACATATACAAACAATATGTAGGGGCGGTTCGCGAACCGCCGGAAATGTAGGGGTCGTTCGAGAACGACCCGCATTAGGGGGAAAAAATGATGGATAGTAAAAAAAAGGTTGATCAGTCAACAATTCAAAAGATCGCGTGGTCGGCATGTGATACTTTTAGAGGTGTCGTAGATCCCAGCGAATACAAAAATTATGTACTTGTTATGCTTTTTATTAAATATCTCAGTGATTTAAGAAAAGAAAAAAAGGAAGAATATGTTTCTCAATATAAGGGAGATATGGACAGAGTAGAGCGCCGACTGAAAAGGGAAAGATTTCAGATGCCCGAAGACGCGACATTTGATCGTCTTTACAATAAGAGGAATGAAGGCAATATCGGTGAGATAATAAATAAGGCATTGGAAAAAATTGAAGATGAAAATAAACAAAAACTTGATGGTGTTTTTAGAAATATTGATTTTAATTCAGAACATTCCCTCGGTAAAACAAAAGATAGAAATTCCCGTTTGAAAAGTTTATTAGAGGATTTTCATAATCCCGACCTTGACCTAAGACCTTCAAGGATTGGTAATCTGGATATTATTGGAAATACCTATGAATACTTGATAAGCCAATTTGCAAGTGATGCGGGTAAAAAAGGTGGAGAATTTTATACGCCACCAGAGGTATCCCAACTCATAGCGAAGTTAGTTGAGCCAAAGGAAGGCGAAAGGATTTGTGATCCCGCTTGTGGTTCGGGTTCATTGCTTATTAAGGTTGCAAAAGAGATCAAAGATATTAATTTTTCATTATATGGTCAGGAGAGTAATGGAAGTACATGGGCATTATGTCAGATGAATATGTTCCTTCATGGTATTGATAATGCCAGAATAGAATGGTGTGATACCATCAAAAGCCCGGCATTGATTGAAAATGATTCTTTAATGAAATTTGATATTATAGTTGCCAATCCGCCATTTTCACTTAAAAAGTGGGGAGTTGAAGAGGCGGAAAATGATAAATATAATCGTTTCCATCGCGGATTACCGCCTAAGAGTAAAGGGGATTATGCCTTTATTACACACATGATCGAAACAATGAATGAAGAAACAGGCAGGGTTGGTGTTGTTGTCCCACTTGGGGTATTGTTTAGAGGTGCAGCAGAAGGCCGTATCAGAACAAAATTTATTCAAGAAAACCTGCTTGATGCCGTTATTGGATTACCGGATAAACTCTTTTTCGGTACAGGAATCCCCGCAGCCATACTTGTTTTTAAAAAGAATAGAAGGAGAAAAAACATTCTTTTTATTGATGCTTCAAATGAATACGAAAAAGGTAAAAAACAAAATAAACTAAGAAATGAAGATCTTGACAAAATCTATGCTACCTATAAATCATTTACGGCAATTGAAAAATATTCTTATATTGCAAAGCCCGAAGAGATCAAAGAAAATGATTATAATCTAAATATACCGCGATATGTAGATACCTTTGAGGAAGAGGAGCCGGTTGATATTCCTGCCACGATCAAAGAGATAAAAACCCTTGAAAATGAGTTAAAGGATGTTCAAAAAAAGATGGATAATTATTTAAATGAATTGGGGATAAAGAGTGAAGAGTGAAAAGTGAAGAGTGAAGAATGAAGAATGAAGAAATAAAAATGAAGAGTGAAGAATGAAAAATGAAGAATGAAGAATGAAGAGTGAAAAATGAAGAGTGAAAAATGAAGAATGAAGAGTGAAAAATGAAGAATGAAAAATGAAGAATGAAGAATGAAGAAATAAAAATGAAGAGTGAAAAGTGAAGAGTGAAGAATGAAGAATGAAAAATGTAGGAGAAGAAATGAAAGAGAATATTTTAAAAGATAGGAGTTATTCATTCGCAATTGATATAGTTAATTTAAGTAGAATTTTGGTTGAAGAAAAAAAGGAATATGTTTTAACAAAACAAATATTAAAATTGGGAACATCTATCGGTGCATTAGTTAGAGAAGCAGAATATGCTCAATCAAAGGCAGATTTTGTTAATAAGTTGAGTATTGCTTTAAAAGAAGCAAATGAAACTGATTATTGGTTGTCTATTTTAAAAGATACAAATTATATTAATAATGAATTATACAAGAAACTAAGTGATGATGTTAATGAAATTATTGGAATGTTGGTCGCAAGTGTAAAAACTGTAAAAAAAAGAATTAAGGATGAAAAATGAAAGCAAAATATAATAACCTCACGATTGACCTCGCGATTAACCTCACGATTAAAAAAATAAAACCCGTAGGGTGCAGACCTGTGTGTCTGCCCGTATTTAGGAGAATGATATGTCAACGAATTGTAGGGGCGGTTCGCGAACCGCCCGCATTTATCGTAGGGGCCGTTCGAGAACGACCTAAATTTAGGAGGATGAAATGGATATGAAAATTTTTGAACCAAATTTCCGATATACGGATAAAATGGTTAAATATTTAAATAAAATTGCAGAAGCCCGAACTATTATAATGAATTCACCGCTAATTCCCAAATGGGAAATATCATTAAGAAAGCGAGCATTGTTATCAAATGCTCATTCATCTACTGCTATTGAAGGTAACATCCTTTCACTTGAAGAGGTTACTGCTCTTTCGGAAGGTCGTGATATAATGGTTAAAAGAAAAGATAAACAAGAAGTATTAAATTATCTCAAAATGCTCGATAAAATACCTGAATTTGCAAAGTTATCTCCTTTTCAAAGAAAGCATTTTTTTAAAATTCATAAAATAATTGTAAATAATACATTAAATAATACTGAAGATGAAGGAAAATTTAGAACAAGACAAGTTGTTGTTGGAAATAGATTTACAGGGGAAATTGTTTTCAGACCACCACAAACAAAAGAAGTTGCAAAATTAGTGGACAAATTTTTAAATTGGTTAAATTCAACAAAAATTGAGGGGTTAAATCCTGTAATAGTTGCAGGTATTGCTCATTATGAAATAGTTAGAATTCACCCTTTTATTGATGGAAATGGTCGAATTGCTCGAATAATAGCAACTCTAATTCTTTATAAAAGCGAATTTGATATAAAACGATTTTTTGCATTGGATGATTATTATGATCAGGATAGATCAAGATATTATAATATTTTAAAAAGTATAGATCAAAGTACTCTTGATTTAACGAATTGGTTAGAATATTTTACACAAGGTTTCTTGATAAGTATTGAAGCGGTTAAAAAAAGAATTCTCGGATTAAGCAAAGATATTGAAATATTAAAAGAACAAGGACAAGTTGCTTTAAATGAAAGACAGATGAAAATTGTTGAATTTATTTTAAAGAATGGGAAAATTACAAATAAAAATGCAAGAGAACTATTCGGATTATC
>JAGGYO010000077.1 GCA_021162505.1 bacterium | reverse complement strand
CTTTTAGATTTAGAACTATTTCGTTTACATTTTTTAAAATTTTATATACATAAACTGCATTTCCTTTATCTAATTCAATTTTAACATGTTCTAAGTACAAATAGGCATTTTTAACAGCTTGTCTGGAATCAATATTAAATCCCAAATTTAAAATAGATACTTGATCTAAAGAAAAGAAAACTTTTTCTAAATCTTTTGCCAAAAATAATCTGAATTTAATATTTGGATAAACTTGTTCTAATTCAGAGAGCGTCTGTTCAAGTTTCTGGGTTGAACCACTATATTTATCATTATAAACAAAACAATATTCTTTAACTTTAGATATTTTATCCCATACTTTTTTAAGTTTTTCAAAGTCTTTTTTAAATTTTCTTGCTGCTTTTGCTTCACTTATCTTTGGTTCATTTGGTGCATATACTTGATAATATATTCCTGCATCTTTTCTATAACCATCATTCCCTCCATCACCTTCTTTCCCATATGGCCTAATTTTCTGAAAATCAGAAAAGCCTTTTCCATAATACTTTCAAAAAAGCTTTGAAACTCAGCCCCATTCTTCTTAAAAATTTTATTGGAAAACTGGAGTGAAAGGTAATGTTTATCAAGCGTATTCATTATAAGATATCCCTTCCTCTCTTCTTACAACTCCACTACTCTGTAATTTGTCATATCTTTTCATATTCTTCACTTTAATTCCCTTTCTAATGTTTTAATAACTGGTTAAAATCCATCCTATTTAGTTCTTTTTGCAAAAAACCATATCTATACAACCCTTTATTAAAATATAAAATTCTACCAATGATTATATCCTTATGAGTTCCGAAATTATTAGCAAAACTCTTTATAATTTCTAATATTTCATTCTCTGTTCTTGACTTTGATGTAAGTTTTCCCATGATCTCTTCAAATTGTTCTTTTCTTAAAAGAAAGTCCGAAGCAAAATCATTTGCTTCATTTTCGAACTTATCATTATCTTTTACTTTTTCAATCTCTTCTAAAAATATATTTTTCTTGTTTCCATGAAGTAAAACATGTCCTAATTCATGGAAAAGAGAAAACCAAAAAATATCATACCTTTTAAATCTGTCTGTCATTTGAACAACAGGATTATCATTTATCCATCGAACAACTCCGTTAATCACTGTTTTTGGTAAATTAGGAGTATAAACAACTTTAACTCCAGCAGAAGCACAATACTCTTGAATCTTAATTAAAAAATCATTACTTTCAGAACACATTACACTTTTTAATCCGGGTAAAATATCTTTTAATTTTTTCTTATCATAAGTTTTAGCTTCTATTTTACTTGCTTCTTTCTCTCCTATTCTTAAAAGTGCTGAAAGTGCATAAGGATCTTTTGTATGTTTTAGAGAAATTCTAAAGAATAGAGGAACCTTTTGATTGAGATAAATGTTTTCCCAGGCTTCATAATTAGATACATTAAAAAAGGACAAAAGTTTTTCAGCTTTTTCTTCCAATTTTTTCGCTGGTTCAATATACCCCAAACAAACTAATTTTGAATACGGAAATTTCTTTACCCAATCTTTTGATTTTTCGACCTCTTTTTTCTGGTTATCTCTTGCAACATATTCATTATAATTAGCCTGTTTTTTCATCCAGAAGTTTGCGGGAATGCCGAGAACTTTCTCAAATTTAACAGCCATCTCAGGTGTAATAGAGCTTTTTCCATTTAAAACATTGGATATTGTTTTAAGTGGTTTCCCTGTCCTTATTGCAAACTCTTTGGGATTCATATTTAATTCTTTAAGTTTTTCTCTTAAAGTTTCTCCAGGATGAACAGCATAATCAGGCTGTAATATATATTTTTTACTCATTTTTACCTCTTAATGATAATCTTCAATTTTAATAATATTTACAATAGTTATCTTAGAATAAATCAATTCATTGTTTTCATTTATTGGTAATGGCTCATTCCCAGGTTCATAAACCAATCTATAAGGATGCTCAAGATAGCAAGCAAATTGCCCTTTTTTGTCTCCTTTAAGAGGATGATGATTACCTGGTAATGTGAACAATACTTCAAGGTTTTCCGCTGCTTTCATATCATCCAATCTTTTTATTATTTTTCCCGCCATCTTAAAACCATACCTTTTTTTTAACTCTTCCATCTTGCTAAATATTTTAGCCATTTTCTTTGTCTTAAAATAAACTTCCATTACCAATATATACTAAAAAAAACAAAATGTCAATTCTTATTAACACTTAGTGTTAATAATTTCATACTACCTTCCTCTTTCCTGTCACAACCTCACTAATCAGAGAGGTTTTGTATTCTTTTAATAATTCTATCATTTTCTTTGTTTTTTCGATTTTGGGATCTATGAAGGAAATCTGTTTTTCAATGTAGAAGACGATTTGCTGTTGTTCGGAAAGGGGAGGAACGGGAATCAATAATTCTGAATATTTATCAGCCCCAATATTCTGAATTGTTGCTTGGCTAAAAATACTTTCTTTCCATCTTTCATAAAGACTTGATTTAGTAAAATAATATAAATAATCTGATATAATAATTTTCTGTAATGGAGAAGCTTTTATTAAATAACCAGCAAAGCACGCCAACCCCTTATATTTCTTGAATTGAAATGTTTTTCCAAGTGTAGCACCACTTCTTGCAAAGAGTATATCTCCTTCTTTCAAAAGATACTCTTTAGCTAAATCATAAGGCAATGATTTAAAAGTATCTTTTCTCAAGTTTCCTTCAGCATTAAAATCCGTAATTCGTATATACCTTGGTTCGTCTGGATTTTCAAAAATTGAAGCTTCATTTGCGCCGTATTTTAATTTACCTTCTATCACATACTTCAACTTCTTCACTTTCCAATGCTCAGGAATTTCTCCCTGCCAGGGGATACCGCTGTCTTTCATTTTTACATTGGGATTGATTCCTTTGGTTACGGCTTTATTGATTACCGCCTTTTTCTCTTCTTCGTAAAGTTCAAGAAGGCGTTCTTTTTTGGCAATAAGATCATCTATTTCTGCGGTTTTGCGATCTAAATAATTCGCAATCAGAGATTGCTCATTTAATGAAGGAATGAAAAATGTCGGAATGTTTAGAATCG
>JAGGYO010000170.1 GCA_021162505.1 bacterium | reverse complement strand
ATCAAATAGCTGTTGTAGATCATTTCCCAAGTAAAATATGAGCAATGCTTGAGATCTATAAGGAATATGATAAGATTCTAAACTCAACAGTTCCTGCAATGTTGAATAAGCAGCAACGCCGAAATTGTAATAATAATATTTTGAATTATTTTTATTTAACAAATAGGTAAATAGTCGGTTATCAGGAACAAGATTATCCACTTGTGAGTCCCCAAGAACATAGATAGGGATTTTCTTACCATCGGCTTCTATCCTATTCCTATTCCCCAAACATTTTGTTTTAATTTTCGCTCGCTTTAAATGATATTGATAATTAATATTATGCTGAAACCCGCGAATTTTGTCATTGACATATAAGCCATAGCCAAGCTTTCCAGTATTATATGTCGTAATTTTCCAAACAATTCTTATACTTATATCTATTAAAAAAGAAATAATAATAACTCCGGTAAGGATCTTGAAGCCAATTTTTAGTATCCTTAACATTATTCTTCACCTTTTATTAATATCTTTTCAGAACTTCTATCTTTTGCATATAATGGTTTTAAATTATCTTTTGTACAAAGCAGATAAATATTATCCATGCTTGTAGGTAAAGGAAATATGACCATTGCGTTCCCCGCGGGATCAAGCGAATTATGTTCAACCTCTTTCCATTTTTGATAAAGAGGCTTGCCTTTTTTGTCATGGATAAAAATATATATTGGCATATATTTATCGAAATGAACATAAAGCTTCAATTCTTGAACAGGACCCTTTTTATGGATTGAATAACCGAGTATCTGGAAATTATTATAATTTAGGGAAAGTTTATGTTCGTATGAAATTTTTATGCTCTCTTTCTTTTTCCCAATTTTATAAATATTTAATTTTAGAAGAATGGGAGTTGGTTCATAAACGAACAATGATCTGGGGGTCATATTATAAAAATCCGTTCTTTCAGAGAAGATGTTATACATTAATTTACTTCTTTCACTTATTTCATTGATCTCAGATATATTAAATGGCAAATATATTCTATTAAGATCATAGATTGTCGCAACAATATCTCTTGACTTAATGGAAGAAAAATCATATTCCCGGATACCAGCATTATTTAATACTTGTTGGATAGGCCCGGAATTAATGGAATAAAAATCACTGAACTCACTTATTGCGCGGTTAGCGATCCCAACTTCTCTATTAACTATATCATATTTACCAAAAGAAAACATGAGAAGGATCATTATAGCTGTTATTAGTGGGATCATTCTTCTTTCGAGCTTTATATCTTTAAAAGAAAAGATGAGTAAAGGGGTTAAAAATGCAAATTGTTTTATGCTTGGATTGGGTGCGAATATAACCGCTAATAACAAGGAAAATAAATAAATCACCACCAGTAATTTATTTCCCTTTTTATATAGCAAATAAAAGAAAAGTAGAAAGTTAAAAAAGCATAATATAACGAATAGATACAGGGTATATTGAACAATAAACGACAAGAAGAATAATGTTATATTAATGGCAATGTAAATGAAATGTACTTTTTTAAATGAAAACAAAAGCGGGAGATAGAAAAACCCGAATGAGGGGATAAGTATCAATAGGGCTTTAATAATATTTATATTTTCTCGACGAGGTATTATCATATACCATTGCTTCATTTCTATGGGTATAAAATGTTTTGTCTTAACATAAACCAGCAAGAAATAGCTTAATAACAATATAAATGGAATAAGAAGATAATATATTGCTATATCTATTTTCCTATGCCTTATAAAATGGTATAGCATAACAGCAATTATCAAAATAGCTATTTTATATGAGACAAAGATTCCCATTGAAAAAAATAAACTTGATAACAGCATATTTCTTTTATTATTAAAATAGTAAAACAGTCCCAAAAAGGCAAAAAAAACTGCAAATATGGAAGCCATTAAAGAATTAATGAAAATAAAAACAAGAGGGGTTGTAAGAACAAAAAAAGCAAATTCATGTTCGACATGCTTTAATGAAAGTAAAAAAACAATAATGACAAGGAAGAGATGAATAAAGTAAATAAAGATCGGAGAACCAAAGAGCATGATAAGATATTTAAAGATCACCACGATTAAAGGAGGGTAGGTGAACTGCCAAATATGGATCATATTGCCAAAGGCATGAAAGGTATTTGAGAAAAAAGAATTAGAAAAACTAAAAACTTTAGCAGCATTTATGAACAGCTGTGAATCCAGGCTTGGAATTATGCCAAAAAAAGGAACACTCAATAAAATCATTAGTAGAATAAAGGATATTTTTTTCATTGTGAAATTATAAATTATTTTCTTTCATTTTTCAAGCTACACTTGATTTTTTCTTTAATTTTTGATTTAATACTCCTATGAATATTGGCATAATTGGTGGTGGCATTACAGGTAATTATATACAAAAAAAACTACAAGAAAAAGGAATATCTTCCCTAATATTCGAAAAAGAGACCGAACCGGGCGGCTTAGCAAAATTAATTGATATGGAAGGACACAAGATCACTTTGGGACCACATATCTACCCTCTGGGTTTCTTAAAAAAAATGAATTTGTTTAATTATGCTGCTCTTGATCTAAATGAAGGGTTTATTTACAATAACAAATTCTTAAAATCAAATCAAGTACTTAAATATTTTCCTGAAATAATATTTACACCTTTTAAAATGTTACTTAAATACTCCCCCAAAAATATGAATGATTTTTCTAACTTTTATTTTGGAAAAAAAATGACGGAGAATTTTTTAAAACCATTATTTGAAAAATGGATTCGGAAGCCATTAAAGGAACAAAGCCAAGTAAAGAGTTTTTTAAAAATAAATTTTAACTTGATCTTCTATTATAT
>JAGGYO010000090.1 GCA_021162505.1 bacterium | reverse complement strand
CGCCGGTATTTCTATTATTTCAAATATTATAATTATTCCACCTATTTTATTATTATTAAAACCTGTTAATAAGTGGTTAGAGGGTTTCGAACATGGAAACAACTTTATTGAGAAATTAAGAAAAAGGACATTATCCAAATCCAAATTAGTTCAAAAACTGGAGTATCTTGGGCTCATGCTTTTCGTTGCTATACCATTGCCGGGGAGTGGTGCTTGGACAGGAGCATTAATTGCCTTTTTTCTGAAAATGTCCTTAAAAAAGTCATTATTATATATTATTTTTGGAGTTATTGTTGCAGGTGTTTTAGTAACTCTTTTGACATATTTATTTTATAATGGTATAATAAAAAATACCGGAATTTTTATAAAAAATGTCGGGGTGTAGCGCAGTGGCTAGCGCGCTCGGTTCGGGGCCGAGAAGTCGGAGGTTCAAATCCTCTCACCCCGACCAAAATTGGAGTTGATTATGAAGCAGATCATTATTGGTGTTGTAGGTTCAAGCGTTCCATTAAAGGAATATGAAGATATTGCCTTTGAGGTGGGTAAGTTGATTGCTGAGAAGGAATGGGTCCTCATTACCGGAGGTTTAGGTGGGGTAATGGAAAAGGCCTGCGAGGGGGCGAAAAGCAAAGCCGGCTTGACAATTGGTGTTTTACCTGGTTCAAGCAAAAAAGATGCGAATCAATTCGTAGATGTTCCTATCGTTACGGCAATGCAGCAGGCAAGAAATAATATTGTTGTGCAAACAGCAGATATTATCGTTGCTATTGGTGCGGGTTTTGGCACACTAGCAGAGATCGCTACTGCTTTAAAGATCAATAAACCCGTGATTTCCATTAGTTCGTGGGATGTTGACGAAAAGGTTATTCGAATAGACGAACCCCAAGAAGTAATTGCAAAAATAGAAAAAATATTAAAGAAAAAGAAAAAGTGAGGAAAATATTACTCACAGTCCCCCTTCTTTTGACCATATCTTGTTCTTTTATGGGAAAAGGTATTATTGTAGATACCAGGAAAGAATTTCTAGATACAACAAAAGTTCATAAAATTAGCAATAAACAAAAACATTATAAGAAATTCAAAGAACATATTATTCGCAAAGGCGAAACCCTAT
Source organism: bacterium (assembly GCA_021162505.1). GTDB lineage: Bacteria > AUK180 > AUK180 > AUK180 > AUK180 > AUK180. The sequence goes on along the minus strand of JAGGYO010000090.1, from coordinate 2,229 downwards.
ATAGAATAAGCAAGAATTTCAATATTCCCATAGAAGACCTTGCAGCCATAAACAGTATTAAGGATTCCACAAAAATATATGTCGGTCAGACCATTAAAGTTCCGGAGGGAAATAAATATCAAGCAATTACCCCTTCCCCCAAAAATATTTCCAATCAAATATCCTCAGGTGTGGATAATTTCTTGAAAATTTGGCCTTTGAAAAATGCTTCTCGGAACAATATTGAAAAGAAATTCGGTAGGATTTTTGATAGTGATCTTAAAATATTCACGAATAATAATGGTTTGGACATAAAGGCAAATGGAAATGAAACTATATATGCAAGTGCCGGTGGTAAAGCTACATATATTGATTTTGTAAAGGGTGTAGGGAAAATAATAGGCGTTAAACTAAAAGGGAATTATTATTTATTCTATTATCCTTTTGATAGAATAAGTATTAAGAAAAATGATATTTTGCATTCAGGCGATATTTTAGGGACATTAAATGGTGAGGTTCTGCATTTTGAGATAAGAAAGGGTAAACAACCATTGAATCCCTTGCTTTTTTTACCATAGGGATAAACATGGAAGCTATTGAAGATAAGATACTTAAGATATTCTTGGCTGATCTAAAGGAATATCCGCCGCTTTCCAGAGATAAGGAGAGAAAATTATTTGACGAGTATATAAAAACAAAGAGCAGCACTATTCGTAAAAAAATAATGATGTATAATCAGCGTTTGGTAGTTAATATAGCAAAAAAATATTTTAGACATAATAGAAGTAAACTTGACATTATATCAGAGGGGAATGAAGGGTTAATGAAAGCAATAGACCATTTTCAGCCGGAGTTAGGTTTTAAATTTTCAACTTATGCATATTGGTGGATTGACACTACTGTGAAGAATTTTGTGGCAAATCATCAAAATATAGTTCATACCCCTTCATATTTGATACATATGAGAATTAAACTTGTAATTTTTGAAAGACAATATTATCAAAAGCATAGAAGGAAACCATCTATTAAAGAGATCGCAAAATATTTTAAAATGTCTGAAAATGAATTTTCCAAAAAGCTTGAGACCCTGCATTCAGAATATTCCATGGATTTTAAACTTGCTGACAATGGCAATGAATTTATAACAGTATTTGATAATACCGATTATCTGGAAGAGGTCAATAAAAAATATAGGGAAGAAAGATTAGAACTCATAAAAACATTTTTAAAGAAATTAAAACCTGCTTATGCTACTGCAATGAGTTTACGCTTTGGTATAGATAATCAAGGTACTCGAACACTTGAAGAGATAGGAAATATTATGCACTTATCAAAAGAGAGGATAAGGCAATTATTGAAAAGAGGTATTGAGATCATTAAAAGTGAATATTTTAAACAAAAGGAGTTGATAATGAGTGATTTAAAAGGGTTGATCAGAGATGTTCCTGACTTTCCTAAAGAGGGTATTATTTTTAAGGATATAACCACTCTTTTGAAGGATGTCGGTGGGTTTAAAACAGCAATTGATGCAATGCAGGATGCAGTGAAGGATTTAAAATTTGATAAGATCGCAGTAATAGAATCAAGAGGATTTATTTTTGGTAGTGTTCTTTCATATTTAATGGAAAAACCTCTGGTTTTGGTACGCAAAAAGGGTAAACTACCTGCTGATAAGATTGCAATTACATACGACCTTGAATACGGCAGTGACACATTGGAGATGCATAAAGATTCAATTAAAGAGGGTGATAAATTCTTGATAGTTGATGACCTTTTGGCGACCGGTGGCACTGTAAAAGCTGTAGTTGATCTAATCAAGCAAAATCATGCGCAAACAGTTGGTGCTTTGTTCTTGATCGAACTTAAATTTTTAAAAGCCAGAAAAATACTTGACAATTTAACTATTTTTAATATAATAGAGTATTAAAGTAAAACTACCCCGGTAGCTCAGAGGATAGAGCGACGGATTCCTAATCCGTAGGTCGGAGGTTCGAATCCTCTCCGGGGTGCCATAAATTCAGTTAAATTAAAAGAGAAGAAAATAAAAAGAAATAGAATAACCACAGAGCACGCGGAGCAACTGAAATTAAAGAAGAAAAAAAAAGATAATGACAGAGAATAAAATATTTGTTATAATGTTTTTTGACTTATTTTATCAACTATTTTGGAGATGAAACACAATAACCTATACTGTCTACTGGTTATTGGCAAAATGAAAGTGCATACCCTTTTTCTTCATTTTTTTCTTTG
>JAGGYO010000251.1 GCA_021162505.1 bacterium | reverse complement strand
CTATATGGAAAGATAAACTCATATTTTGGTTATTCCTTTTAATTGTACTTTATGTTTTTCATTTGTTTTATACGCCAGTTCCTGGTTTATTGGCGATAGAAACATTAAGGATCCTTATTTTTTTCTTGTATCTTATCGCATTAATATTCTGTATTTCTAAATCAGAACACTTTTTAAAGATAATAAAAGCTTTTGTTTATTCTGGTTTTGTTCTTAGTTTGATTGGTATTCTTCAGTATTTTTGGGGGAGCCAGTTTTGGAGCTGGAGAGGAGATTTATTGAATAGCGAAATACCGAGAATAACTGCAACGGTAAGCGACCCTAATATTTATGCGCGATATGTAGTAATATGGATAATATTTACACTAAGTTATTTTCTTTATACTAAGAACAAAAAACAAAGAATATTTTTATTCCTTATTTTGGTTAGTGAATTGTTGGCATTATTATTTAGCTATTCCAGGGGGGGATGGATTGCATTTATATTGAGCATCTTTTTTTTCTTATTTCTATATTGCAGATATTGTAGTTCTGGAAAATATTTAAGAATAGTTTCTGTGCTGGCAGGATTAATACTTATAGTTTCAATAATATTTGTGGCATTTCCAGAAATTAAGAATAATGTGTTATTTCGGCTAAATCCCAATGTGCTATTTTTAAAAGAAGGTACTGGCCGCGGGGAATTGTTAAGAGTTAGTTTAAAAATGTTTTCTGATAATCCTATTTTGGGAATAGGGTTGTTTGGATTTTCTGAATCTATGCGCAATACCTACCCCAATATGGTGCTGGCTGTTTTCCATAGCACCTTACCTCAATCTCACTTTTTTAGCAGTGTTTTAGCGGAAACAGGTTTGATAGGTTTGACAATTTATTTGTTTATAATATTTTTCTTTTTTAAAAATGTAATATTTGTATTAAAAAATACAAAAAATTATTTTTATAAACTGAATGCTATAGCTTTAGGTTGTTCTTTTTTCGCTATTCTAATAGCTAGTCAGGGTGAAGGACGTTTTTACCAAGAACCATTTCTGTGGGTAATTATGGGGTTGGTTATTTCTTTACGCACAATGGTTAAAAAAGAAACAAGGAAAAGATTGCTTCATAAAGCGTTGTAAGTAGTGCAGATGAACTATGATTATAAAAAAAATAAATTCCCAAGAAAAAGTTAAATATAACAAATTGGCTAAGAATGTAGGAAATATTTTTAATACCTTATCTTGGCTAAAGCTGTTTGAAGATTCGGTTCAAATTTATGGCATCTATGATAAAGGGGATAATCTGATAGGAGGATTCTCTATTTATAAAGAAAAAAGATTTGGGTTTACCATCTATCGCAATTCACCATTTACACCAGCTATGGGACCATTTTTAAAAGTAAATGCCAAAAATCCTGTGGCTATCATGGATACATGGAAAAGAGTATTATCTTTGACCGCTGATTTTATAGAAACTCTGCCATATTCAGTTATTTCCGTTCCTTTAAATAAAAACATAACAGACACCCAACCTTTTATCTGGAAAAAGTTTAAAGTTATTCCAGGATATACCTATCTCTTAGATTTGAATAAATCTATTGAAGATATTCAGAAAGGTATGTCCGCTGAGAGAAGGAATGATATGAACAAAGGGGCAAGAGATGGATTGGTGGTAAAACAGATTAATGATTTTGAGATTGTTAACTCTTTGGTAATTAAAACCTTTTCAAGGCAGGAAAAGAAAACAAATGAATATTATTTAAACAAGATACTTTTTAATTTTGCAGATAACACTAATAGCTTTGCTTATGCAACATTTAGAGATAATAATCCTATTGCTACTTTATTTTGTGTTTATGATAAGGATACTGCTTACTATCTTCTTGGTGGCTACGATTCAGAAAACAAACATCACGGCGCAGGAGCTTTGGCAGTCTGGGAAGCCATAAAACAGGCCAAAGAATTAGGCCTAAAATATTTTGATTTTGAAGGTTCAATGGTTCCACAAATTGAAAGGTATTTTCGGGGATTTGGTGGGAAACTAACGCCCTGTTATCGGGTAAACAAGGCAAAGTTGCCTTTAGAGATATTGCTTAAGTTTTTTAAAAGGGAGCTATTTTGATGAAAATTATAATCTCCCATGATGTGGATCATATTACAGCCTGGGAGCATAAGAAAGATTTAATAATACCGAAATTTATAGTGCGCAGTTTTATTGAATTCGGGTTGGGATATATTTCTTTCTTTGAGTTGAAAAGTAGATTCAAAAGTCTTGTTGAAAATAAGTGGCAAAACATTGAAGAACTTATGAAATTTGATAGGGAGAATAGGATTCCTTCTACTTTCTTTATTGGGGTAGCCAATGGACTTGGGCTAAGTTATTCTTTAAAAGATGCGGAGTACTGGATAAGAAAGGTATCAGTACAGGGATTTGGCATAGGAACGCATGGCATAGCTTTTAATAATTATGCAGGGATAAAAAATGAATATGATATTTTTAGGAATTTGTCAGGCTTAGAAAGTATTGGCATAAGAATGCATTATTTGAGGAATTTTGAGGGTACTCTTGGATTTTTAGATAAGGCTGGTTATCTGTTTGATTCTTCTATATATAAACTTGAAAATCCATTTAAGGTTGGTAATCTATGGGAATTTCCCTTACATATTATGGATAGCTACATTTTTTATAAGGACAGTAAGTGGCAAAATCAAACATTGGAACAGGCCAAAAAAGAGACACAAAAGATAATTGAGAATGCCTATAAAAAAAACATAGAATATTTCACTATACTGTTCCATAGCAGATCATTTAGTGGCAGTTTTAAGACATTTAAGTTGTGGTATATTTGGCTTATATCCTGGTTAAAGGACAATGGTTTCGAGTTCATTAGTTATAAAAGAGCCATTCAAGAATTAGATGCTTAAATTTCTATTATAAATCATCTGGGAGACAAAATAGTGAAAATACCATTTGTTGATTT
>JAGGYO010000038.1 GCA_021162505.1 bacterium | reverse complement strand
CAATAAATACAAGACCAGATGAATATCTCTGGGTTGCATATTGGGATAATGATAATGGTAATTTAATCAGTAATCCTTTCCTTGATATAAATACCTATCCGGTTAAGATGTCATATCCAGAAAAAACAAATAAATATCATTTCCCATTGGATTATGAAGTTGAGGGAGATTATGGAAGAAATGATATAAATGAATTCTTTATGCCAAAGATTGATCCTGACAATCCCATTCCCGTTCCTTATGTTGTCATTGAGTCAACTGTTCCGGAAAATTCCCAATATGGTAAAGAATTTTTTATATATACTCAAAGTGAAAAAAATACAATTCCAAGAATTATATCAGAAGAAGTTGTAAAAAAGATTGAGTGTGAAAATGGAAAAGACATATTTCATTCTCTTGAAAATGTTTATGATTATGCAGGAAAAAATACAGTTACAATGCTTTTATATGATACCGATACAAGTACAATAAATGTTTATTCTTTAAATGAAACAGTCGGGAAAAAACTCGCTGTAAGCGATGGAGATGGTTCAGATACTGTTACCGTAACATCACCCTATAATCTTGCTTATCTTGAAATCCCCGGTAATTCCATAACCACATTATTGCAAAATGAACCCATTTCAATTGAAAGAATGGATCTTTCTAATATCGCAAGAATTCCTGCTGCATTAAGTAGTTACTGCGGTGCCTATAAAATAGTGCCTTCAACTGCATTAAATAATGAAACACTGAATATAAAAATCAGGATTCCAGAACCCTATGTAAAAGGAATGAGTTATACTCCGTATTTTTTAAATGATGATGGAAGTATAAGTCCAAAAGCACTTGTAGTTGCCAATTCTGAAAGTGTTCCTATTTATAATCCAGAAAAAGGTTTAATTGATATTTTAAAATTAACCGTTCCCATTATAAATAATGTTATTGTTGTTCCGGAACTTTTTCCTCCCGATATTGACCCGCTTCCCGAATTTACAAACGAGCAAATAATAAATATAAATGGAAGTAACTGTCTTCCAGGGGTATTTGTTGATATTTTCAATAATGGAATAAAAGCAGCAACATTATCGGCAACTACTACCGTTACATTTGCAAAACCCATCTCATTGGCAAAAGGAAAAAATGAGATTACAGCCGTTTCATATTATTATATTGGTGAGATTGGAATGAAAAAAAGTGATCCCTCAACTCCTGTATGGACAATCTATGATCCCGATCCGCCAATTATAAATGTTACAAAAAATAGATATTGGTTATCAAATAATTTGGGATATGATAGTGTAACATTTACAATAAATTCACAGGAAAGTTTTGATACTTTCTCCATAGAAATACTTGATGAAAGCAAAAATACAATATTTTTTCAAACCAAGAATAACACCTCTCCTGATATATTTAAAACATCCCTTTTCTGGCAACCCTTTGAAGAGGATTCTGATATTGTACAGGCAATGTATAATTCTGTTATTTTTATTTCCGATCTTGCCGGAAATGTTTCATCCGAGACCCTTCCATTATATTTTGATCTCACACCTCCACCTACAATGTATATTTCATTTACTGGAGAATATTATCCCGACCCAACAGAAACTTATAGAAATACTTATACAAGATTTATGATCAAAGCGGAGGATGATTTTTCCGGTATAAAAAATATTGAATATAGCTTTGACGGAACGAATTATGTAAATGAAAATTCATTTTATGATACATTCCCGGAAGATACTAATACAACCTTATATTATAAGGCAATGGATTTTGCGGGCAACGAAATTGATAATATAAAAAATATTGTACTTGATAATATTGCACCTGAAAATACCGCAAATACCAATACTATCTATGCAAACTTAAATACGATATTTGCTTTTAGCGGTTCAGATACTCCATCGGGTTTAAGAAACGGTTATTATAAAATAGACAGATCTCAATGGTATTCCTTAAATATTTCAAGCTCATTTAATTTTTGTAATTATGTTACTGTACAATCTACCTCGGGGGAAACCAGTGTTCAGTCAATTTATCCCGAGGATGGTTGGCATACATTAACTACAAGATTGGATGATAATGTAGGGAATTTATCCGATACCGTATCAAATCCTGTTTTTCTTGATACAAAATCGCCTGAAATTGAATTTTTGACCTCAAAATTTTCACTTAATGATTCAGGATTCTATGTTATTTCTCCACAGAATACAATACCCATCACAATTGTTGATTCGCTAAAAAATGATACTGCATCAGGCATTATGAATTTATTATATCAAATTGATGATAATCCGGAACAATTTATTATTGAAAACACCACAGTTGAAGTGCTTGATTATGAAGATTCATTATCTCCATTCGTTCCAAATGGCACATTTGCACTTACTATAATTGCAGAGGATCGCTCTCAAAATATTAATACCAGAGCGTTAACCTTTTTTGTAGACGGCGAACCACCTATCATTGCACTTGATTATGTCCAAAATAATACAACGATATCATCTATTTATTATAATGAGACAAAAGGGGAAACCTATATTTCACAGATCGTTCCCATAAAAATAACCGCATCCGATAGTTTTGCAATTAAGTCACTTGAATATACTATAAATGATACAAATAATTGGACGGTGATAAATAATTTTGCATTTTCTGAAACGGCATCAGATGAGGTATCTCTTAATGGCGCGATTGAAGGGAAAAGCAACTTTTATGCAAGGGCAATAGATAAAGTAGAAAATATTTCCGATTCTGTTTGTTTATCGTTTTATACTGATAATACACCACCTGAGGTATTTTTTATTCCCGGAACTAATATGGAATACATAAGAGATGTTACTTATGCCGATACAGAGTCTGCACCGGGTGTCTGGTATGCAGTAAAAGGTTCTACATTTACTTTTATTGGTAATGATTACACGATAAATCAAAGTTCAAGTGGTTATAAAAATACACAATTCGTCGTCCTATCAAATAATCCTGCTGAAACTCAGGCAGGATGGGTAAGTTATGATACATGGAATGATACTGCAAAAGATAAAGAATCGCTTTTTGAAACATGGACAAATTCAATTGATTATTCCTTTGATACCGGTGTTCATACTGTGGTTTATAGAGGCATTGATAATGTCAATAATGTTTCAGTTGAAAAGAATTTTACATTCTTTGTGGATTTCCTGCCACCGGTATTTTATCTTGATATAGCAAAATATCATTTGCAAAAATCATCTTCTTACTATTATCTAACGCCGGAAACAAATATAAATGTCATTGTTCAGGATGATTATTCAGGGGCTGACAGTAGTACATTGGAGGTTAAATTAAATTCGAACGCCGTTTCCCTACCTTTAACGGTCACACAACAGGATACCAATATTCTGGATGTTTATTGTAAGGATATAGATGGAAATACAGGGCATACAACCTATACGCTTTTTGTTGATAACAGACCACCTACAATAACCTATACAATAGGGAATCCGAAACAAGAAGGCGGTGAGAATATAGTCATAACTCCATATACACCGATAAATTTTGAATTAGCAGATACAGGGTGTGGTTTGAATACCTTTACATTGAAATTAAATGATAATGCGGAAGAGATTTATCAATATGAATTATTTACTTCAACAGCAGAAATTAATTATTTCCCAATGAATGGAGTAAAAGGTTCAAATACTCTTGCAGTTACAGTTTATGATGGACTTGGAAATTCCAATAGTTTAACAATAGATTTTGATATTACGGATGATATGCCTTCTGTTTATGTTTATGCTGATCCTGAAACATTCTCACCTGATGATGATAATATTGATGAAACCACTACATTCTTCATTGAAACCACAGGGAATTCATATATAGATTCACTTGTTTTTACCATTTATGATGGCATAAATTCAGTTTATAGAAAAATTTATAATGACACAATCCCTTCAAATATTGTATGGGATGGAAGTGATAATGTTAATACGGGTTCTTATGTAATACTACCTGATGGAGCATATAAATAC
>JAGGYO010000221.1 GCA_021162505.1 bacterium | reverse complement strand
TGCTTCTTGTATCCTAAATAAAAATTTTCAAACAATAAGATATCATAAAGAGTTCTGGTTTCAAAATAAATATTAGCTTTGTTAATAGTTATTCTCTGTAAACCGTAGGTATTTGCCGCAACGGGGATTTTTAAAATGATAGAAAAGAGAAATAAAATTACAATAATCCGGTTTTTCATATTGAATTATAACAAAATATATTAAAATTTTCAAGGGACAATGCCGCTCATAGCAAATTCCAAAGTGACAAAGTCATCCAGAGCAATTGGAAATTGCGTAGGGATCTCAGTAATTAGTCCAAAACCCTAGCAGGATTAAGTATTAAGTCACCAGTAGTAAGTGGTAATTAAATTCCTTGTTCAAAAATTCAATGGTTTCAGGTTCAAAGGAACGGATCCTTCGCAACTCCTCGATTCCTCGGGGCTTCACTGTATTCGGCTCAGGATGACTTTACCTTATACATAATTGTCAATTGCATTTCCTGCTCCTTGGTAATTCCATTTCTTTTTCCCTTTAATTCGTTTAATTCGCGTAATTCGTGGTTAAAATTCTTTCACCATTAATTTTTGCATTTTAACCATAAATTTATTATAATGTAGGTATGAGAACGGTTATAAAAAATATTGGCAAGATATATACATCCGAAGGAACAAATTATATTAAAGGACCTCATCAAAACTCAATGAAAATACATCATAATGTGGATATTGAGGTCATCAATTCATTTATTACAAAGATCGAACCGAATATTGCCGTCGAAAATAGTGATATTATCATTGATGCTGAGGGAAAAATTGCTCTACCGGGTATTATTGATTGTCATACACATCCCATTTATGGAGGTGATCGCAGTCATGAGTTCATAAAGCGAATGAATGGCATTTCTTATGAAGATATTACAAAACAAGGCGACGGTATTAATTATACTTTGAAAAGAACGAATACTGCTGGTGACCTTGAATTAAAGGAAAATTTGATTAATAATATCAATGAATTCATTAAATACGGAATTACTTCTATTGAGGCAAAATCAGGATATTCTCTGAATAAAGCCGGTGAACTTCGTCTATTAAAGATCTTAAATAGTATCAAGGAAAATACTCCCATTGATATGAAAATAACCTATTTAGGCGGGCATTTCTTACCTAAGGGAAGGAATAAAAATGATTTCATAAATGAAGTATTGGATACACTTGAAATAGTAGGAAGGGAAAAACTTGCGGATTATTTTGATGTCTGGGTGGAAGAAATGGCTTTTGACCTCGAAGATGCCGAGAAAATGGTAAAAAAAGCCGTTGATGTTGGTTTGAAAATACGGATTCATTCCAATGAGCTATCCAATGCACATGGTGCCTTGCTCAATGAAAAATTTCCCATTGCCTCCATTGATCATTTTGATTTTTTTGATGATGAACAATTGCATATACTGAAAGAGCATGAGACCAATATTACGCTATTACCATTAACGCAATTCATATTGGGAACAGAGAATTATCCGAATGCGAGAAGTATAATAGATAATAATATTCCGGTATCGCTGGCAACAGATTATAATCCGGGCACATCGCCATCTTGTAATTCAATGTTATTGGCACAAATTTCCCTGATGAAGATGAATATGGGTATAAATGAGATCATAAATGCCATGACAATCAATCCTGCTGTGAGTTTAGGATTAGGCGAACACACCGGTACTATCGAGCGGGGTAAATGGGGAGATATTGGTATTTATAATGTCGATTCTCTCGAAGAGCTATTTTATTATATCGGCATGAACAAGATCAAATACAATATTAAAAAAGGGAAGATCATATATAGGAGTGAATATGAAGATTGAAAATTATTTTAAACCAAAAGATCTAAACGAATTCTTTAAAATGACGCAGGGACACGACCATTGGAAGGTAGTAGCGGGTGGAACATTCGTGAGCCGCCAAAAATATGTCAAGGTCCACACATTGATCGACATTCAAGAATTAGGGTTTGATTATATTAACGATAATGGCGATCTGCACATTGGCTCAATGGTAACATTCACGGAGTTCATTGAAACAAATAATGATTATGCTAATGGAACACTGTTAAGCTCATTTGCCAAATGCGGACCTATTACAGTTAGAAATATTGCTACAATCGGCGGAAATATCATGGGTGGATATTATTGGAATGATACAACCCCCGTATTATTATTTTTAGAGGCAAAACTGGTTTTTTTAAAAGAGAGCAGTGAAATATTAGAAATCAATGTTGAGGATTTTATTAATGATAGGGCAAAATATAAAAATATGCTATTAAAAGAAATTATCCTTCCCGAAAAATATAGAAATGAAAGGGTATTTTTCAATAGATTTGCAAGAACGGAATCGGATATACCTACTTCAATTTTTTTGGGAGGTATTGTCAACGGTAAAAATAAGATCGTGATCGGGGCATCTACCGTGAAACCATTTGCCATAATTTCGGAAGATGAGATCACCGTTGAAGAGATCAAAGCAAAGGCGAAAGAGATACATATCATGAATGATCTAAGAGGTTCAAATGAGTATAAACTTAAACTAATTAATGCCCAATATAAAGAATATAAGGAGACAAAAGATGAAAATTAATTTTAACTTAAACGGTAATGATAGAACATTTGAAACAGAGCCCAATGAGAAGGTCCTTGACTTTTTGAGAAGGATCGGATTAAAGGGAGTAAAGAGGGGATGTGAAACGGGTGATTGCGGAGCATGTGCCATCATACTTGACGGGAAGATCATTAATTCCTGTATGCTTTACACGGGACAAATTGACGGGCATTCAATTACTACCATAGAAGGATTAGGTGATAATCAAAATCCGCATTTGATCCAGGAGACTTTTGTTGACGAAGGAGCAGTTCAATGCGGTTTCTGTACGCCCGGAATGATCCTTGCTACCAAGGCATTATTGGATAAAACCCCAAATCCCACATTAGAAGAGATAAAGAACGGACTTTCGGGTAATCTTTGCCGCTGTACGGGTTATGTAAAAATAGAGAAAGCCGTTGTAGAATCAGCAAAGAAGCTTGGAGGAAAAAATGTTTAAAGAAGTAAATAAATCGGTAAAAAAGGTTGACGGTATATCTCTTGCGACAGGGAAAGCACTATTTGTTGATGATCAGAATTTTGAAGGACTTTTATACGGGAAATTTTTAAGGAGCCCAATTCCTCACGGGATAATAAAGAGCATTGATACCAGCGAAGCGGATAAATTACCCGGTGTTGAAACCATAATCCATTATTTTAATAGCTCTCATATCCCTCATACAACGGCAGGTCAGGGTTATCCCGAACCATCACCCTATGATACCTATATGTTTGATAAAAAGGTAAGATTTGTAGGTGATAATGTTGCATTTATTGCCGCAACTTCAAGAGAGATCGCAGAAGAGGCAATTAAAAAAATAAAAGTTGAATATGAAGAGTTGCCGGCTGTATTAAATTTACACGATGCAATGAAAGATAATGCTCCGAAAATCCATGATGAAGCGGATTCATTCGGCATTTTTGACAAGGACAAGAATCTTGCCGGCGGTGTCGAGGTCAATGTAGGCGATGTTAAAAAAGGACTTGAAGAAGCAGAGATCAGGGTAGATTACTCAGTTGATACACATTATAGTCAGCATACACCTATTGAACCCCATATTTGCATTACATATCTTGATGAAAAGGGCAGGCTTATCATTAGAACATCAACCCAGGTTCCCTTTCATGTCAGGCGCATTTGTGCAATGGTACTTGAAACTCCGGAAAAGAATATCAGGGTCATTAAACCGAGAATTGGTGGTGCTTTCGGTACAAAACAAGAGGTCTATTTAGAATATTATGCCGGAAAAGCGACTTTATTGACGGGAAAACCTGTAAAAATAGAATTAACAAGAGAAGAGGAGTTCATTTCAAGAACAAGACATCCAATGTATGTTAATGTGAAGCTTGGTGCTGATAAAACGGGAAAGATTCACACTATCAATATGGATGTAATTTCCAATACGGGTGCTTATGGCTCACACGCTTTGACGGTCATGTTCAATTCGGGAAGTAAATGTCTTCCTCTTTATAAAGCAGAAAATGTTCGATTCAACGGCAAAACGGTCTATACCAATTTACCGGTTGCGGGAGCATATAGAGGATATGGCGCTACTCAGGGTTATGCCGCATTGGAACAGGTATTGGACATCTTGGCAGAAAAGGTTGGGAAGGACCCAGTGGAGATAAGGAAAATGAACCATATTCAAAAAGGTGAGACATCCCCCATTTTCAAAGCACTTGGCGAGGGAAAAGAAGGAGCAGAGACCTTTATAAAATCAATTAAATTGGACGAAGCTCTTGATTGGGGTGTAGAGGAGATCAATTGGCAGGATAGGATACCGTATACAGAGAAAACGGGAAGATATAGAAAAGGTAAAGGTATGGGAATATTTATGCAGGGATCCGGTATCCCGCTTGTTGATATGGCTTCTGCTTTTATAAAGATAAATGATGATGGATCATTCAACTTACAAGTAGGCGCAACAGATCTTGGAACAGGGTCCGATACGGTTCTGTCGCAAATTGCAGCAGAAACATTGGAGACCACTACGGATAATATTATTATTTATTCATCAGATACCGATATGACACCTTTTGATGTGGGCGCTTATGCTTCCTCCACCACTTATATTTCAGGCGGAGCGGTTAATAATGCAGCAGAAAAGGTGAAAAAACAGATTATCAAAGTTGCAGCAGAGATGCTTGAAACCCATGAAGATGATATTGAATTAAGGGATACAAAGGCATTCAGTAAAAAAAATAATACTTCCAAGACATTTGGTGATATAGGAAAATATGCTCTTTATATAAATAATCAATTCCAGATAGGTGCTATCGGTTCTCATATATCACAGGTATCACCGCCGCCATTCATGGCAGTTTTCGTGGAAATAGAAGTAGATACATGGACAGGAAAGATCAAGGTTTTGAAATATGTCTGTGGGGTTGATTGCGGAACGGCTATTAATCCCAAACTTGCAGAAGGGCAGGTTGAAGGTGCAATTGTAAACGGTCTTTCTTATGCCTTGACCGAAAGATATATTTTCAATGAAAAAGGAAAGATGATGAACGGATCATTTCAAGATTATAAGATATTCAATATTGAGGATCTGCCTGAATTAAAGGTTAAATTATTCCCAAGTTATGAACCCACAGGTCCTTATGGTGCAAAGAGTGTTTCTGAGATAGGTATAAACGGTCCTATTCCCGCAATTGCCAACGCACTATACAATGCAGTGGGTGTGAGAGCCCATAAATTCCCAATGTATCCGGAATTCATTCTCAATAAATTGGAGAAAAATGGATGAGCATACTCATTAAGAACATTTCTACATTAGAGACCGTTAGCAATGGTCGTTTGAAAGATATTGATATCTATATTGAGGACAATGTCATTAAGGAAATAGGAAAGAAACTTTCATATAAAGCGGATATTAATATAGATGCACACGATAGGGTAGTACTTCCGGGATTTATTAATACCCATCATCATTTTTACCAGACATTCACGAGAAATCTTCCGAAAGCACAGAATGCAGAACTTTTCGAATGGCTAAAGGTGCATTATAGGGTATGGCAATATCTGGAATATGAGGATATCTATTATAGCGGATTAACGGCAATTTCCGAACTGATGCTTACCGGTGTTACCACATCCACGGATCATCTCTATCTTTATAATGGAGGAGCCAAAAAGGGTTGGATAGAAGCCGAAATAGAAGCTGCAAAGAAACTTGGAATGCGTTTCTATCCTACAAGAGGCTCAATGTCCCTTTCTAAAAAGGACGGTGGTTTACCGCCTGATTCGGTGGTGCAAACGGAAGATGAAATAATGCAGCATTCAGAAGCGATCGTTAATAAGTATCATGATATTTCGCCCTTTGCAATGACAAGGATATCGCTTGCTCCGTGTTCTCCCTTTTCCGTAACAGGAAAATTAATGAAGGAAACCTCGGAATATGCTGATAAACATGACCTATTGATACATACACATTTGGCGGAGACAAAGGATGAAGAATCATTTTGTATTGAAAAATTCGGGAAAAGACCTTATTATTATTTGAAGGACCTGGGTTGGGTAAATGACAGAGCATGGTATGCTCATTCTATACATTTGAATGATGATGAGATCAATGATATGGCGAAGAATGGTGTGGGTGTTTCACATTGTCCCTCTTCGAATATGCGCCTTGGTTCGGGTATTGCTCGAATTCCCGAAATGCTTGAAAAAAATATGAAGGTTTCCATTGCAGTTGATGGTTCGGCTTCCAACGACACTTCTGATTATCTGGGTGAAATGAGACAAGCACTTCTGCTTGCTCGGGTGAAATACGGTGCTTCTGCAATGAAGACCTCGGATGTATTTGAAATGGCTACCATGGGCGGAGCAAGGATTCTGCATTGGGATAAAGAGATCGGTTCTATAGAGGTTGGAAAGGCGGCTGATATCACTATTTGGAACTTAAATGATATTTCCTATATCGGGGCACAAAGTGATCCTGTTGCTGCATTGATATTTGCAGGGAGAAAACATCAGGTCGAATATTCCATTATCAACGGCAGGGTAGTAGTTGATAAAGGTGAATTAGTGAATATTCAAAGCGAAGAACTTATTAAAAAGGGTATGGAGCTTTCCAATGAACTTTGGAAAAGAGCAGGGGTATAGTGAATAAAGAAAAATTAATACAATACCTTTCGATTTTCCCTATTACTCCAATGGAAGATAATTTCAGAGATCTTATCTACGATAATGATAAATTGGGAAAGATGAAGCTGAAGCTTCTTTTGGGAGAGAATTTTGCACTTGCAGGCAATGCAGGTACGGGAAAAACATCTCTGTTGAATTATATTCAAAGGTATATTGAAAAGAAAAAGTTGGGTGTGGTCATTCGAGTAAATGAGGTAATGCTCAATGAGGATGTATTCTATAAAAAACTCCTTTCCAAACTTTTTTTGCAGATCAAGATATCAAAGATCTATGATAAAAAATATGATGATGTTAAGCAATCATTTTATGCCACGGAATCCTTAAAAGAATTTTTAAAAGACCTTGTTTATTACGAACCAAGAAAAAAGATCGATAATGCCCGTTTAATATCATTGTATAAGGATTTTTTGAAAAAGGAGCTTGAATATACAAAGGATATCGGTTTGATGTTCAATACTTATACCGTAAAGAATGTTATTGCTGAAATATTAAGGAAAACATCCAGAAAAGTCTATATTTTGGTAGATGATTATGATAAATACATGCTTGATCCTTATGGAAGGGAAGGTGCACAGAACCGCTTGGGGCTATTTCTCAGCACTATCAAAGAATTAATGGAGTTCTCCAAGACCACATGGGTATTTTCAATTCCTCAAGAGTATTACGAACATTATTTCATCCGTGTTCCATATAAAAGTGATCTTAATTTCATGGGTGTTTTTTCAGATGCCTATATCTGTTTAAATTTCAATTATTCCGAGTATAGACAGTATTTAGCGAAGAAACTCAATAAGATAAAGGTAACACCTCATCAATTCTTAAATGGCAATGCCTTTAAGCTCATTTTTATTTTAAGCAAGGGAAATCCCCAGATGATCAATTATATCATCAAGAACTCTTTACTTTCCTGTAAGATCAGACGCGGTAAAAGGATCAATGAGGATGATGTTCTATCTCATCTATTGAATTACGGGAAATATGACAAAAGGGATCTTATCATCATTAAATATATTACAAGCATGACACAGACCTTTTCAAATGACAAAAAATTGTTGAAAGAATTGAGTATTGAAAATGTGGCATTAATGTATCGTTTAAAAAAGTTAAAAGAAAGGTCCATATTGAAATCAAAATTTTTAGAAAACATCAAATATTTCCTTTTAAATTATGAAGAAAATTAACAAATTTTTTATTCTTGTGTTAATATTGTATGCTGTCAACATTCTTTCCATGAAAGATACAACCGTTTATTCACAATACAAATTGGTAACAATACAAAACGATTTTATTATTATTAGCCATAAAGGCAATGATGTAAAGCTTTTTCCCAAGGATAAATATAAAAATATAATAGTTGACCGAATTCTTTATTCTTATGCTGTTATCAATAAGAAGGAATTCAGAATAGGGGACATCATCAAGACAAAACACAATATTTCCTTCACCGAATTATTCACGGGTTAAATAACATCACTACCGGATTGACGGTTTCAGAAAAAAGCCGATTACTTCACCGCAGAGACGCCTGTCTGCGTGCGGACACGCACAGGCAGGCAAAGAACGCAGAGCACTGAAGGCAGTTGACAATGGACAATTGAAAATTGACAATGAATAGCGACGAAGAAAATAAATGAATAAAAAAGCCGTAGGGGTAGACCTATGTGTCTACCCGTTAATAGGTTAGACATTAGAAATACAGTACATAGTAAAAATTGTAGGGGTCGTTCGTGAACGACCTATTATTCTCGGTCATTTCGTGCTTGACACGGAATCTATCTTTGGAGCTTACCACATTTTTCGGGGTCATTCCGTGCTTGATACGGAATCTATCTTTGAAGTTTACCCCGTTTTTCGGGGTCATTCCTGTGAAGGCAGGAATCCAGTATTTTCTTCCACTTTTCCCTTTCAATTCTTCACTTGTATTCCGACATTCAGAGGGACAAAGTCCCGTGGAATCCAGTATTTTTTTTCTTCACCTGCTTTCTAATTGTTCATTGTTTATCCAGCCTCTTTACAAGGGGCTGTGGTTCATTGTCCCTGTCTGCGTGCAACGCACAGGCAGGCATTGTTAATTGCTTTATGCCACCGTTCCTAAAAACCAAATAGTGAAATTACAAAAAAATCACTTGGATTAAATTACAAAAAGTTTTATAATGAATCATATATGCTATTTTTAAAATTTGGGAGAATTGATGTGAATGAATCACGAGAGGGTACAAAAACAATGAAAATCATTGAAAAATCAAAAAGTTTTCGAACCAATCTAACCACCGTCCCTAATAAAG
>JAGGYO010000172.1 GCA_021162505.1 bacterium | reverse complement strand
TGTTAAACGATATAAGCCATCATAGAAATACCTTGTTTCATTGCCGTTCTCATCAATAAGGTTTGTTCTATTTCCCACATTGTCATAGTAATATTGATTTTGATAGAGAATTTCAGCACCTTTTTTTACTTTTAAGTCCTTCATCCAGTATCTTTTTTCATCATAATTATAGAGTGATTTTGTTCCGTTAAAGATATTCTGCTCCGTACAAGTGAAAGATTATTGTATTTATAGTTTGAGAGTTCACGATTACCTATATTATCATAAATGCTCTTCATTCTTCCTGCAAGATCATAAGAATAAGAAAGGTTCTTTAATGCTTCTCCATTATATGTAAAACCTTTATTTATAACCTGCCCTGCTTTGTTATATGTAAAGTTATGAAGTGTCGTAACATTGTATTCCGGTATTTGATATTGTTCCGACAATGGACGACCCATAATATCGTAGCCGTTTATTTGCAATTGTTCTATTGTCTGTCCGCCGACAATTTTTTCCGTTTTATAAATCTGTCCCAAACCGTTTGAAATGGTTGTATTATCATAGGTATTTGTGACAAGAGAGCCATCTGCATAGGTTGTTTGCAATAATCTATTCAAAGTATCATAGGTAAAGATTGTTTCCTGATTCTTTGCATCCTTTAAGGTTGTAATATTACTGTTCTTGTCGTAGATATATTCTTTTTTCCCGTCATCGGGATGTTCTTTTTTTATTAATCTTCCTAAGGTGTCATAGTAAAAATCAATATCTCTGCCTTTCGGATCTATAACTCTTATAAGATTTCCCGCTCCGTTGTAATCATAATTTGTAGTGGTATATAATTGATTGTTCTTATCAAAATTCTCTATCTTTACTGCCTTTCCTCTTGAATTAAAATAGATTTTACTCTTATGACCGTTTCCGTCAATTTTTTCAATGCTATTTTCATCATCTTTGAAAATATTCTCACTATAAGTGCCGTCAGGATTAATTATTTTTTTCAGCCTTCCCATGTTGTCATAAGTAAATTGAGTATAATTTCCGGTGGGATCGGTAACTTTGGATTTTCTACCCATAATATCATAGGTAAAATTAGTTTCAATATATTTATCATTTTCTACCTTCATCTTAATATTTGTCAACCTTCCGAGGTTATTAAAAGAATATATTTCTTCTTTCATTTCCGAATCATTTATTGTTGATAAAACCTTTCGCCATAAATTGGGATAAAAATCAGAGTAAATTATTTGTTTATAACTTCTGTCAGGATTGATCATTTTATTTACCCTATCAAGTGTATCGTATTCAATTGCTTTCGTACCGCCGTTTATATCCTGTATCTCTTTAAGCATACCATTCGGATAATAGGAATATTCATTGATTTGATTAAGAGGATTTGTGGTTTTCGTTAAATAGAAATGATTCGTAGTATCATATTCATAATAATAAAAATTATTATTAGAATCAATTGTCCGGATTACATTGCCGTAAATATCGTAAGAAAGTCGATTTATCTGATTCTTTGATGAATCCCAGGTAACTCTACCATCTCCATTAAAGACTCCATAATAACTGATTGACTTTGTGAGATTCCCCATTGCACCAATTATTGAAGTTGCTCCGTAATTCTCTAATCGTTCGCCATCATAAAAATATTCTTGTTTACCGATAGTAACCCAATCTTTTATGATTTCAACTTTATTAACTTTATTTAAAATATATCCTTCTTTGTACGGACTATCATTCAAATATGACAATTTAATTGTAATATTATCGGTAGTATCATCTACAAATCCTTTCTGCAAATGCTCAACTACATTATTATATTTATTATAAGAAAATTCCTCTTCATAATCTTTTCCTTGGTGAACAATTTTTTTAACAATTCTATAATTTTTTTTCGTATTATTATAATCATCCCAAGTGTATTCTGTTGATTTTAATACAGTTCCGGCAATTATTTCATTCTTCTTTATCAAGCCGGCGGTGTGGGAAGTTTCTTTTGAAATTGACTCTAGGGGATCAAAGTACTGATTAATTCTTGTACCATCAGGATTTATTATTGTAATTTTTGAAGGTATTTCATAAATAGTATAATTCGGTACACTTATTCCTACCTGTGTGGTATAATCAGAAACATCACTCATTTGATATTTCCATTTGGCGATCCCTTCGTCTTTTTCCTTTAATCTAAAGCTGTATATGTATCGTTCACTATCATATTCAAAATCTTCAGGATCATCATCCGGTAAGGGGTGATGTGGTTGCTCCAAAGATGTTTTAGGTAAAAAATATCTTGTCGTTGGTCTTGTATAAATTTCATATTTATAAGTAATTTCACTATTGTTTATTGTTTTTCTTTTTATTAAATGTCCGTTGATATTATAATAGTAGTTTAGAGTTGGCAATAACTTTTGTGTTCCTTTATAAACTTCCACTTTTGTGAGAATCTTAGTAGTAATCGGTTCAAAGTTATCAATATAACCATTTAAATCATAATTCGAATATGGGTTATTTAAAGTAATGTCGGTATATGAATATTTCACTTCAATATCTTCATTATTATGATTCTTATATTTTAATCCGGTATAGTAAATTTTATCGGGATTTGAATCATCCGCCGTAAAATTTATTTCCTGACCCACTCTATTTTTTATTTTATTGAAATAGCCCACATTTCTTTTAAACTTTTTATAATGATATTTTATTGTTATTTTAGAAGGATTTGGAATATTTCCCGATAGAGGACCTCCCGTATCAAAAATACTGTTTGGATTATGCCAAGCCCCATCACCTAAATTTGGAACATAATAATCAATATATGTAG
>JAGGYO010000260.1 GCA_021162505.1 bacterium | reverse complement strand
ATTTTCTATTTGTTCATTTTTAACTTCGCTATATATCATTCTAAATATTATTTGCTCTCCTTATTCTTAAGTTCTTCTTTTGCCTTTTTAATCTGTCGTTCGTAAAAAGCGATCTCTTGCTGAAATCTTACGATTTTACTTTGCAGTCTTTTAACTTCCTCTTCGTAAAGCATTTTTCTTTCTTTTAAATAATCTAACCATTCCCTCTCTGAATCTGAAGATGAAATTTGCACCTCCTTGTTTTGATTTCTATAATAATCAAGCTTATATGCCATGTTATACCTCCTTATTTTTCCAAAGTATTTTACAAATTTTATTGTCTTCATTTTTTTAAGGCTGTTATACTCCCGTCCTCTAAAATTAGTTCATACCACTCCCACATTTCATACTCAGATAGACTTGAGTATGTATGTTCTATTATGCAAGGGCTGTTTATCTTAATGCTGTCGGGATGAGGGAGGTTTTTTTTCAACATTATGTACTTCTGATTTGTATATACTGTTGTAGTGCCATAAGTAGCAGAATAATGTGGAGGGACAATTGTAAGCTCTTCTTCAAAATATTCCTCCCATTTTTCCCCCGCCGACTGAAGGAACTTTTTAAGGCATTCCTTCACATTTTCCCACTTTTTATAATTTGCTTCCTGTATCCACTTCCCTACAGGCAAGAGATGATGAATTTGCCTGTAGACATCGGAATAAGTTATCTCCTTTTTTACTTTTATTTTCATATCATACCTCCATTTTTAATTCTTATATATTATACCACATTTTTTCAATTTTGTCAAGTAGATTTTAATATTTCTATACATTTTATTTCATCCATCCTTCGGATTCAAAACTAAAATATGATTTATGTGTGTATATAATATGATCAAGTATTTCAATTCCAATTAATTTTCCAATATCTTTAATCTTATTTGTTACTTTTATATCATTATCAGAAGGGTCTGTTTCTCCAGATGGATGATTGTGTGAAATTATCATACTTGTAGCTCCATTTAAAATAGCGGCTCTAAATAATTCTTTCATAAAAACAGGAGATTCAGTCATTCCTCCACTAAACATTACTTTATATGTTATTACTTTGTTCTTGGTATTTAAAAATAAAGCAACAAAGTTTTCTTTATCATCATCTGTGTGTTTAGAATAAATTCCTTTTAAAATAGAATAAGCATCTTTTGGTTGTCTAATTGCAGGATTATAAGCAATATCTTTATCCAATACCTTGATTGTAAATGTTTTTAATTTGAGAGAGTAATTTTTTTCTTTTTGTCTTATTTGTTTCTTTCTTTTCATTCTTACCTCCATTTTAAATTCATATATATTATACCACATTTTTTTAATTTTGTCAAGGGGATAATTTATATTTAAAAAATTTCTAAATTTTTTATTTTTATTTCTTTATATTCATTAATTCTGGATTATCATAAATGTTACCAATTATTTCTACAAAATTAATAAAAATAGTATTGCAATATTCTTTTAATGGGATAAATGTTGTATCTTTCAAATTTCCGTTCAACCAAGAAGCATTAAAACCAAAACAACCTTCTTTAAAAATTACAACTTGTGGTAAAGCATGGTCTTCTTCTCCAATTAATAATATATCTCCATCATAGATTTCTTTATTATTTTTATCTTCCTTTCCTGTAAATTGTCCTACTGTTTTTGGGTCTACCTCACTCCAATCGTAAATTCCTAATATAGAAGCTTCTTCTTTGTTTTTTGTAATATTATCATATTTATCAAAATAAGTATATCCCCATTCTGGGAATATAAAATAGGCACCTTTTAATATAACCAAACTTCCATATACCCATTTACCTGTGTATATATCTTTACCTCTAAATTTATACTCTCTCATTTGTTACCTCCTATTAATTCGGGATTTTCCCAAATATTGCCTATTATTTTTGACGGAATTATTCCACCTACTCCTACTTACCTCTTGTAGAGATGTTATCATTCTTTTTTCCGATTTATCCCAAATTCTTGCTTTTGGTATCATTTGTCGCCTCCAAAAGTTTTGGGGTGTCGTGAATGTTGCCAATAATTTTAAAACCATAGTGATTAATTAATCCTTGAGTTAGTTCTGTCATATTACTGCCTATCCTAAAGCAACCATTATCAAACACTACGAGGTAATTTCTTTGCGTATTATGATTTATAACATCTCCCTCATAAATTTTCCCGCCTTCTTTATCATATTGTCCAGTAAATTGTCCAACCGTTTCAGGGATTACTAATATGGTATATATTTTACCGTCAATATAAGTCCTGATAAACAACTGTCCGTGTTTGTGAATCAAGTCCCCATACACCCATTCACCTGTTTTTTTATTTTTACCTTTAAATTTATATTCTCTTAATTTATTTATTTCCATATTTACCTCCTGTTTAAAAATAAAATATAATATATTTTAATAATTTTTCCATATTTATCTCAATTCCTTTATTGCTCGAATTAAATTTTCATATTATTTATAACAATTTTCCCCATTGTTGTGCCATTGCTCTCGCTATTCCAGGAAATGTTTTACTTCGCAACTTTGCCCTTTCAGAACTCGGCAATTTTAAACTATCCATGTGCCAAACAGGTTCCCTTTTTCCATTTTTTAATATATAAAATTTTGGTTCAACAATTTTTGTTGGTTTCAATTTAGGTAAATTTTTTAACCACAAGCATGTTTTCTTGCTTTGGGGATCTCCAAACATCCATGGTTGTATAATCTGATCTGGTTTACGCCATTTTGTTGACATAATCCCAACGGGGTTTTCAATAGCTACTTTGGGGCAATCAGTATTTACAAATTGCATAAAAAATTCAATCGCTTTTTCTCGTTCCTTATATCTTTTTATTGCTTTATTTCCATATTTTTCAATATTAAACCACCTGTTTCCCGTTACAGTTAGATACGTACAAGGGGGAAACGCAATAATCATATCCCATTTTTCTTTTAATAAAGGAATAACATCTTGTTGTAAATGCCATTCTGGATGTCCTCCTGAACACGGCAATATATCACATGAATATGCTTCAATTCCCAACTTTCGCATTTCTATTGTTACCCTTTGACTTTCCTCGCAAGCAATTAATACTTTTTTCATATTTTATCTCCTAGTATTCATAAAATTTATCTTTTTTTATATTTTACTTTATAGTATTTATAGAAACTATATTTTTTATATTTTACTTTACATCACCAATAGACTATTATAAATTAAAATATTTATATTTTCTTTCATAGTCATCATCATTAGGTAAAATAAGTATCAATGGTATTCCAATAATAATACAAACAGCAACCATTAATATTAAAAATACTTCCATGTTTTACTCCAATATTTTATAAATTTTATTTATTTTCACAGTTATTCCTTATGTTAAATTTTGTTTTATAACATTACTATTAGTATATTTTTTTAACATTTTTTACCAAATACAATCTTTTTGCAATATTAACCAATTGTCTTTGTAAACAAATTTTGCTCGACGTTCATTTAAATTCATAATACCTCCTTATATTATTATTATTTTTATTATATTCTTTATGCGCTTTTAAATATAAGCATCCATAGTATATATTTTTACGCCAATCCAATAAGTCTTCTTTTGCTAGTTTTGGATTAAACATTTGAGCAGTAGATAATTTTATTTGCATTAATCCAATTTCTCCGTTTTTTCCAATAAGATTTGTATTATAT
>JAGGYO010000162.1 GCA_021162505.1 bacterium | reverse complement strand
CGAATACGCTGCTAATAGTGAAAAATGTTAGGAAATTAAAGAATAAAAGTTCTCGAAAATCACTTTCACCTATTTTATCATCATATAAAGATCATAAAATCAGCCTAGATGTCTCTTTTTCATTAAAATATTTTGAAAAATATGATAGGTTAATTAAAAAAATGAATAATGAAAATATTTTTATTGCATATTACGGTCATTTTGGTGATGGAATATTTCATACAAATATTTGTTATGATAAAAGTAGTAAAAGTATTGATTTTATTGTAAAAAAAATATATAATTTCATTAATGAGGTTGATGGTGCGATATCAGGAGAACATGGATACGGAGTTTATAAAAGGAAATACATTGCAAAAGAGATGAAAGATAAATTAATATATATAAGAGGAATAAAAAAGATATTTGATCCGAAAAATATCTTGAATAGAGGTTTAGAATTATGAATATTTCAATACTTCTTAGGATTAATTGTCTTTTTAAAGAAAAAAAAATATGAATGAACAAAAAGAAAAAATGAATAACTTAAAGTTTAAGAGGGATCGGTAAAATGTCTATTGAAGCAAGATTAGAAGTACTGGGGTTGAAATTACCAAAAATATCAAAAAATACAATTGGGAAATATTCTCCACTGATCTTTATGAAAGAAAATAGATTGGTGTTCTTGTCCGGTCAGTTGTCAAAGATGGCAAATGGCGAAATTATAGCAGGAAAGATAATGGATAAGACCAATATTCCCTTCGGCAAAACAGCTGCGCGGCAGGCAGTGCTTACATCATTGTCCGTAATAAAAACGGAATTGGGATCCATAGATACTATAAGAAGGGTTATCAGAATGGTGGGTTATATTAATTGCAGTTCTGATTTTTTTGAACCGCATACCATTTTGGATGGTGCTTCAGAATTACTCTTGAAATTGATCCCTGACGAACAATTGCCGGCCCGTGTCGCCGTAGGCGTTATCAGTCTACCTCTTAATGCGACGATTGAGCTTTCAATGGTGGTAGAATTGAAGTGAAACCTGAAATAACAGATGTGAACATCTATCCTTATAAATACAAGAAAGGTGATTTTGAGATCATGGCTTTTGTTGATATTACAATAGAAAAAACACTAACAATTAGAGGAATTAGAATATTGCGAACAAAAGAGAATGGATATTTTCTGAGTTTTCCAACACAAAAATATCATGGAGAGTATATAAAGACAATTGATTACGAAGATGGGAAATACGAAAGATATCTAAGAAGGAAGATCCTTGACAAATATAAAAGTGAAGTAGGAGATTATCATGGTACTTAAAGTTTCTGTAGCGGGTGTCCGCGGTGATATAAATGTGGGGTTAACACCGGATGTTATCTTGAATATGTCGCTTGCATATGGGACATATATGAAAAAGAGAACAATTATTATCGGTACGGATACACGACCCACAAGGGAATTAGTAAAAAACCTGACCATTTCGGCCCTTTTAGCTACTGGTTGTTCTGTTATAGATATTGGAATAGCTCCAACACCCGTAGTAGCATTTATGGTTAAACACCTGAAAGCAGCAGGTGGTATTGTAGTTTCAGCCTCTCATAATGATATTCAATATAATGCTTTAAAACTTCTGAAAAAAGGGGGTATATTTTTAAATAAAGAAGAAGGAAATGAAGTATATGAGATCTATATAAATAAAAAATTCGACCTTGTCTCCTATACTGAAATTAAGAAAGTAAAGAACTTAAATAGTGCAAGTGAGACATTTGTTGAGAATTTAATCAATACATTTAGGAATTATGTGAACTTTAATGAGATCAAGAACCTTAATTTAAAAATAGTTATGGATGCTGTTAATGGTGCAGGAAGTGTTACCAATTCAATATTTTTTAATAAATTGGGAATAAAAAATGTTCAATACCTAAATGATTCCACGGAGAAAGCATTTCCCCGTTCGCCTGAGCCCATAAAGAAAAACCTGAAAGATCTGGAAGAAACCTTGAAAAAAATGGATTTTGATATTGCTTTTGTTCAAGATCCCGATGCTGATAGATTGGGAATATTAACACCAAAGCGGATGTTTATAAGTGAAGAAATAACATTACCTATTGCAATGCTGGGAATCTTAGATCATATCAATACACCGGTAGTCATTAATATTGCAACCTCTCTGTACAATGATCACATAGTTGGAAAAAAGAAAAAAATATTGCGAAGCCCTGTTGGTGAAGCCAATGTCGTAGAAAAAATGCTGGAATCCAATTCAATAATCGGTGGCGAAGGGAATGGTGGTGTAATATTTGCACCTTTTCATTATGGGAGAGATTCCTATGTAGGAATGATTCTTATTATGAATACTTTAGCTAAAACAGGGAAAAGCATTGATGAGGTTGCCAATATGCTCCCAACTTATTATATGTTCAAAGAAAAACTGAGGAACTTTCAGCTCAACGATGAGTTCAAGAAAGAGTTGAAGTTACATTTTTATAAGGGAATTTACAGATTTGATGACGGGATCTATTACTCTGAGAAGAGTAATGAGGGTGATTATTGGTTTTTACTGAGGGAATCCAATACCGAGCCCATAGTACGCTATCAAATAGAATCAAGTTCAGAAAGATTAGCAAAGCAAATTACAAAAAAAATAAAGCAATTGATCGCATGATTTTGAATATTTTAATAAAAAATGTAAAATATATAAGGTGAAATATGAAAAACGAAGCATTGGGATTTATTGAAACAAAAGGGTTTACAGGTATTGTTAAAGCACAGGATAGTATGCCCAAAACAGGGAATATTGATTTTTACAAACTTCTTCAAATCGGGGGTGGTCATGTTATTACAATATTCAAGGGAGAATTAGCTGACCTTCAGTACGCTATTGAGAGGAATATAAATAAGGAGAATATTCCTAATCTACATTTTTCCAAGATCATTGAAGGCCCTCATGAAGAGATCTATGAGATCGCATCGGATAAGATCAATAATAGAAAAGAGATATTAAAAGGTCAATCATTAGCCCTAATTGAAACAAAGGGATTTGTACCAATGGTCTTTGCTACAGATAAAGCATTGAAAAGCGGTGATGTTCATATTACTAATTGGCTCTCAATTGGAGGCGGTATTTCAACATCTATTTTGAGAGGAGATGTTGCATCATGTCATTCTGCTGTTGAAGAGGCGGAAAAGATCATTCCCAAGGGTTTTGAATATAATACCTTGATCATAGAGAACCCCAATGAACAAATTGACGAAAAATTACCCATATTCTCAAAATTAAAAAAGAAAAAAGAAAATATTAATAATAATTTAGATGATAGAAAAGCGGTCGGTGTTGTAGAAACAAAGTCATTTTCCGCACTACTGTATGGTATTGATAAGGGTTTAAAAAAAGGTGCTACACAGGTTGTAGGCATTTATAAAGTGGGTTCAATGTATATTTCCGCATCTTTTGAAGGTGAGGTTTCCGAGGTTGAAAGTACGGTAATGGAGGCTAAAAAACAAATTGATAAGATGTCTCATTGTGATGCTTATATTATTATTCCTAATAGACATAAGGATGTGAGAACAATATTATAATGTCTTTAGATGGAATAAATGAATTTAAATATAATGCGGGTTTTTTGGTGGTCTTGACCGCTCCTTCGGGTGCCGGTAAAACTTCCATAAGAGATGGCTTGCTACATAAAAATAAAAATTTAGTATATTCAATATCCTGCACTACAAGAGAAAAGAGAGAAAGTGAAGTTGATGGTCGTGATTATTTTTTTATAACAGAAGAAAAATTTCAGGAAATGATAGAAAAGAATAAATTTCTTGAATGGGCAAATGTCCATGACCATTATTACGGTACACCCAAAGGATATATTAAAGAAAATATAAGAAACGGTAAGATCATTATTATGGATATTGATGTTCAAGGAGGGATCAATGTAAAAAAACGTTTTCCCGATGCAGTATTCATTTTTATCCTGCCGCCGTCTTTTGATGATCTGGAAAAAAGGTTAATAGAGAGAGGTGCAGATGATATGGCAACGATTAAACTTAGAATAGAAAATGCCAGAAAGGAGATTATCTTAATGTACAATTACAATTACCTCATAGTGAATGATGAATTAAGGCGAGCTATTGTAAGTGTAAGAGCAATAATTAATGCAGAGCAAAGAAAGATATCGCGTAATGTGGATTTCTATAAGAGCTATATAAAATGAAAGTATTAATAGGAATAACCGGTTCCATATCTGCTTATAAGATTTTGACTCTAATAAGAATGTTTAAAAAAAGCGGTCATGAGGTAAAGGTTATTTTAACAGAAGCTGGGAGTAAATTCATTCCTACTCTTGCAATTAAATCCTTTGGAGTGGATTACTATACGGATCAATTTTCAGAAAATATTGAACAACCTATCCATGTATACCTTTCAAAATGGGCTGATATTCTTTTAATTGCCCCCGCATCCATGAACACTCTTTCTAAAATGGCACTGGGGATATGTGATAATTTGCTCCTTTCGACATTCTTTGTTTTTAATAAGAAAGTGATAATAGCTCCTGCAATGAATAATAATATGTATAGTAATTCAGCTTTTCAGAAAAATCTACTGAACTTGAAAAAAAACGGAGTAATAGAAATTCCACCTAAAAGCGGTGATCTTGCAAGCTATGATAAAGGTCGAGGATTATTGGAAGAGGTAGATACGATCTACGAGGAAGTAGATAACTACAAAAATTATAATGAAAGGTTTAAAGGAAAGAATATATTAATTACAGCCGGTGGCAGCAGCGAAGAGATCGACCCCGTAAGGATTATATCAAATCGATCTACCGGTACAATGGGCAGAGAGATCGCTTTGGGATTTTATCGAAGCGGTGCTAATGTAAAAATTATCTCGTCTGTAAACCTGAAACTTCCTTCCTCTATTGAAATTATTGCTGCGGATTCTGTTGATGATTTTTTAAAACAGTCAAAAAAACTTAGCAAATGGTACAATATCTATATTTCAGCTGCTGCTTTATCTGATTTTATTCCCCACCGGGAAAGGGAAAAAATTAAAAAGCAGGATTTCAAATATACCTTAAATTTAAAAGGATCAGCAGATGTTTTACAGGAGATGGTGAAAAATAAAAAGAGCACACAATTCATTATTGGTTTTGCCGCTGAAACAGATATTGATATTGCAAAAATTAAAAATAAATTCAAAAATAAAAAAGTAGATCTTATTGTTGTGAACAAGATATCCAAAAAACGAGGTTTCGGTCCAAAAAAGGCAGATGGTTATTTTCTATATGAAAAAAACAATATCAAGTTCTCAGGTTTAACAAAGCATGATCTTACTATAAAATTATTAAAGGTGATTAATGAATAAGTATCTCATTGTTATTTTTGCATTTATCATTTTTTTTACGGGCTTTATTGCGGGATCATTTTTCAAAGGATATATAGACCATACCACGCAAATAAAAAAAGAGCAGCCCCAGGTTCAAGCAACTGAATTAAATGGAAAAGATGGTTTCAAAAAGCAGATCATATTTTTATTGTTCATATTGATAATCTTGAACTATATCATCATAAATTTCAACTATTATTGGCGTTTTTTTTTAAATTTGCTCATTCTAATTGGAGT
>JAGGYO010000238.1 GCA_021162505.1 bacterium | reverse complement strand
GTTTCAGCTTGAACCAACAATGGAACAAAAATAAATATTACTATTATTGTCAGTAATTTCATTTTTTTTATTTTATAAAAATAATATTTTATTATTCGCGGATTATTTGGTATACTGCAAGGTAATGATTAGTAAAAACAAAAACCAAATTTTTCTTATTCTTCTTCTCATTCTTCCCATTGTAATTATATTATTTATTCGGAAAATTTATCCGGGTAATTATATAGTAAATTCATTTTATAAGATTATTTTCTTTGTACCCCTTTTCCTTAGGTTGTTTATCAAAAAAATAAGTTTTAAAAGGGCTTTGTTTTTTGATATTGGTTATGAAGGATTTAAAAAGTTATTTCCATATCAGATAATTATAGGATTAATTTTGGTTGGGATATATCTTTTAGCTTTTTTTCTATTGAAACATTTTCTAAATTTTGATCAAATTGCACATAAGCTAATAAATAGAAATGGTATTACTCCCATTAATCTGATCTTTGTGGGACTTTTTATTATTCTTATAAATTCCTATTTGGAAGAATATTTCTGGCGGGGGTATCTTTTTAAAGAATTTTCTTCTTGTATTTCACCATTTTGGGCACATCTTCTATCGGGATTTGGATTTTCTCTTCATCATCTTGTTTTTATTTACGATTGGTTCAATATCCCATTTTTTATCGTAACATTTATAGGACTTTCCGGATATGGAATAATCATGAATTTAATTTATCAAAAAACTAAAGGTATTTTATCGACATGGGTAATTCACATTCTCGTTGATCTGGTTCAGGTCGGTCTTGGTTTCTATATATTTTTAAAATAATTAAAGTACCATCCTTATTAATATTAAATTACAATTTTCCCAATATAGCTGGAAAATACCCCGAAAAAAAAGTTAACTTTTTTTTAATATTAACTCTATTCACATATTTTTCCCCTCCTTCTTCCAGAAAAGTTAAGTTTTTTTAGTGGGTATGAAAATTATCTCTTCGTCCAAAATTTTAAAAAAGTTAAGAATATTTTAAGGGTGTAAATAAATTCCTTAAGTGTCTACTCAAAATCTATATACTCAATATATTATAAAAATTAGTACAAAATTTATTTGACTTTTGACAAAAAAAATGGTGGACCTTAAATAAACCAGTTGGCGTCCCAATATTTTGAGAAAACTAATAATTTGTAAAATAAAAGAAATAAGGTATAATAAAATATGAGCTATAAAAGGATTTTTGAAATTTTAAATCTGAAGAATGTCAAGTATTTGATAGTTGGTGGTTTAGCGGTTAATCTTTATGGCGTTCCACGCCTCACTTATGACCTTGATATGATTGTTGAGAATAATCCCAAAAATTATGAAAGATTGATTGAAGCATTAAACCAATTAAAATTTTCTCCTAAATTGCCGATGAAACTTGAAGAGTTAACGGATAAGGCAAAAAGAGAAGAATGGATTAAGGATAAAAATCTTATTGCATTCTGTGTTTTGAATAATGATAAACCGTATGAAGAACTTGATATAATTTTGTCACACAATATTGATTTTAAAGTGCAATATGAGAAAAAAGTGGATTTTGATATTGAAGAGGTAATATTTCCGGTGATTTCCATTGACGGGCTTATTAAGATGAAATCGTATTCTAAAAGAAAGCAAGATCTTCAAGATATTAAAATGTTAGAAAAAATAAAAATAATAATAAATGGAAAATAATAAAGAACGAATAAAAGAATTTTATTATGAGGTTAATGAGGGACAATTAAGGGAATATTTAAAAATGCCGGCTGCAATGAAAGTAAAATGGTTGGAAGAAACTTTACGATTTTTATATAAGGTAA
The DNA here is from genome assembly GCA_021162505.1 of bacterium. Classification (GTDB taxonomy): domain Bacteria; phylum AUK180; class AUK180; order AUK180; family AUK180; genus AUK180. The sequence goes on along the minus strand of JAGGYO010000238.1, from coordinate 4,339 downwards.
AGAGGTTAAAAGGAAAGAGAAAATAAGGGGGGGGGGATTTATCCAGCACTTTGAAAAGGTGCTGTTGTTATTACATTTGTATGAATTCCCGGATCAAGCCCAAGGATGACTTCGTCACTTTTGAACATTGTGCTTAGATCTTTATTCCGTATTTTTCCAATTTATAGACCAGTTTACTGCGATTGATACCAAGTATCCTTGCTGCTTGTGAAACATTGTTATTTGCCATTTCCAAAGCCCTCAATATCAATTTTTTCTCTGTGTCAATTAAGTTCATATTCACATTATCTTCGCTGTTATTAGATAAGTTTGATAAAATAATATCTTTTTTTTCTATGGATTTCTCATCGCTTAAAATATACCCTTGTTCCAAGATATTTTCCAATTCCCTAACATTTCCGGGCAATTCATAATCAGTTAATATTTTCTTTGCTTCATTTGATAATGTTTTCTTAGCCCCGTATCTTGCACCAAAGATACCAAGAAAATATTCAATTAATGGGTCAATATCTTCCTTTCTATTTTTAAGAGGTGAAATGTATAAAGATGTATTTTTTAATCTAAAATAAAGATCTTTACGAAATGATCCGTCGTTAACCATCTTTTCAAGATCAACATTTGTAGCTGCAATTACCCTGACATCAATACTTCTTTCCTCTACTTCACCAACTCGAACAAGTACTCTTTCTTGTAAAACCCGCAAAAATTTTTTCTGCATTTCAAGTGTTAGTGTACCGATCTCATCAAGAAAAATGGTACCGTTATTAGCTGCTTCAAACTTTCCTATACGATTCTCAATGGCACCCGTGAACGAACCTTTTTTGTGTCCGAAAAGCTCTGATTCAAAGAGTTCTTTTGGAATTGCCGTGCAGTCTACCTTTATAAAGGGTTTGTTCTTTCTTTTGGAGTTTTCATGAATAAATTTAGCAAAAAGGTCTTTCCCCACCCCGGTTTCTCCTAATAAAAGAGTATTAACATCGGTCTTTGCAATTTTGATTGCCATTTTTTTTAATTCATTTGTGGCTTTTGAATCTCCGATCACTTCTATTGCCGAGTCTTTGTTTTCTTTATTTTCATAGGAATCGATTATATCCAAAAGAATGCTCATTTCAAATGGTTTTTGTATATAATCAACTGCTCCGAGCTTCATAGCTTCGACGGCTGAATTTACAGTCCCGTAGGCAGTTATAAAACAAAAGGGAATATTCCCGTAATTTATACGAACTTTTTTCAAAAATTCCAAACCATTCATTTCATCCATTTTCATATCAGAAATTATTATATTGGGTGAAAAATCCCGTAGTAATTCCAATCCTGTTTTTCCTGAGTCGGCGATCCTTACCTCATAACCTTTTTTATTTAGTGTCATTGAGAGTATTTTCCTCATATTTGCTTCGTCATCAACGATTAATATCTTTTTCATCTTAGCTCCATTTAATTATGAATTTTTTCCAAACACCATATTTCTTATAATTCAACTGCAATCCCATTGTTTCGCTTAAGCGTTTTGCTATTGTAAGCCCAAGCCCTATCCCTTTTGCTTTTGTTGTAAAAAAGGGTTCGAAAATTTTATTTTTATTCCCATGAATAGGGGTTCCATTATCTTTAATGGTAATTTTTCCTTTAATTATTTCAATGTGGACCTGCCCTTTTTCTACATTGGAAATAGCATCCAACCCGTTTTGAATAATTATTTTCAATAATTCTTTGAGCATTTCCTTACTGGTGGAGATACTTTCTTCTCCTCTGATCTTATACAAAGCGTTATCCGTTTTCAATTCTACAAGGATATTCTTTATTAATTTATTGACATTTATATTTTCTTTTTTTATCTCCTTCTTTCTTGCTAAGTTCAGGAATTTTTCAAGGATCGTCTGTAATCGATTGATCTCCTCAGTCATTGATTTCAATATTTCATTTCTTTCATCTATTGACATAGTTTCATTACTCATTAATTCAACACTGGATTTCAAGACGGCAAGGGGATTTCGAAGCTGATGTGAAACGGTTGCTATCATTTGTCCCATGATGCTGAATACTTTGATCTCTCCCAATTGCTGCTCCAATCTCTCGATCTCTTCTAATTTATTCTGCAATTCGTCCATATAATAAATATTATTTAATTTACTGTTCAATTGTTTTTTAACAATATTAATAAAGTTAAATTCTTCTAAAAAAAGAGGTCTTCCCTTTTTTTCCACCATTTTAAATTCAACTACACTATTTTTTTCTTTTATGGTAAAACTTACCAATGGAAAGATCTTGACAATAAAATCATTTGTGTATTCCAAAGACCCTTTTTTATTATTTAATTCCATTAAATGGGTTAAATATTTTACCAAAGATCTGTCAATATTCAGGTAAATAGGAGAAATATAATTGAATACCGGTCTCATCAAACCAATTATTGAAGTAAATAGAACCGCTGTTATGAAGGAGAAAAAAACTATATCTTCAAAATTTACAAAAGTAAAATCTTTAAAAAAAAGTTGTATGGTAAAGAGCATAATTGGAAAGAACATTACAATTGAAATAATGAAATTGAAAATAAATAGCGTGATCTTCATTCGGTCTTTATTTACAATTTCTTTATAGAACAATAAGATCAATAGAAAAGGAATCGTTTCCAATATATAGAACCTGTAAGTATGCTTGACCAATAAGAACTCTATAAGGAAAACGATAGTATAAATAAGATAGAAGCTTGTTGCAATGAAAGATACCTTAAAAACATAAGGTCTGTCCTCCATAAACATTCGAATAAGAAAAAAAAGTGTAAAAAAAAGTAAAATCAATATTTTAATAATGAATACTTGAAAATTATTAAATGAAATAAGAAAAAGAATAATGGAAAGAAGAAAAGCTCCAAGAATGAAATATTTATGTTTTCCATAGATCTTTTCAAAGAAAAGGAGTGATATAAAAATTGAAATAATTAAACTGAATTTCAAAAAAAGGATATTCATAAATTTAAATTCAAGCTAATGTCCAAACTTTTATAAGAGTGGGTCAATTTCCCAATGGAAATAACATCTACTCCGGCAATCAAATAATCGTGAATATTCTCAAGTGAAATATTTCCCGAGACCTCCATAAGAATATTGTGACCTTTTAAGATATTAACGGCTTTTTTTATATTATTTGGTTTAAAGTTATCAAGCATAATGATATTGGGTTTATAATTACTTTTTAACACTTCTTTTATTTGGGAAATACTCTTCACTTCTACCTCAACTGTAACAGTATGTCCCAATTTCTTTCCAATGTCTGCCAAAGCTTTTTCAATTCCACCTGCTGCAATAATATGATTATCCTTTATCATTGCCGCATCATATAATCCCATTCTATGATTATACCCACCGCCGAGTTTTACAGCGTACTTTTCAAAAAATCTGAAATTGGGAGTGGTTTTTCTCGTATCAAGTATCTTGATCTTTTTTTTGTGTTTCTTAACAATATCAACATATTCCCTTGTCAGTGTGGCAATACCGGATATTCTCTGTAAGAAATTTAATGCAACCCGCTCACCTGTTAATATCCCTCGCAGGGGTCCTGAGATTGTTCCGATAATTTGTTTGTTCTTTACATTGTCACTGTCTTTCACATTAAAATTTACCTTGATCCGATGATCAACTAATTCAAAAACCTTTTTGACTATATCAAGACCGGCAATAATACCATTTTCCTTTATAAGAAATTCTCCCTTGCCATTTTTGTTCTTGGGTACCGTATAAAGGGTTGTAATATCTCCATTTCTAATGTCTTCCACCAATGCTTGTTCAATAAGATCAAGTATAAACCTTTCCATAATATGATTATATTGTAAAATCACTTTTTTTTCAAGTTTTTATATGGGGACGGTGGTTGACAAAGGGGACAAAATATAGAATATCTCCAATAATAAAAGTGTTACGGATTTTTAGTTAAAATATTCTAATTTTTTCAAAAACTCGTGCAATTTTTGTTATATTCGCATAGAGATCTGAAAATTCTACTTAATGTTGACAAAACCTATCGTCCCTCTTTTCTCGCAAACTAAAAATAATTTGAATTAATAGGGATAAAATTGTAAAATAAATCAAGGAGAGCCCCGATTAGAACTAAAACTTCTAACAGGGGGAATGAGGTATATATGAAAAAAAGGATTTTTAAAGGGATTTTTGTTGTCTTAGTTTTGATTATTGCGATGGTGATGTTAAATGGTTCAAATACTTTGATTAAGGTAAAAGAACAAGTGGTGGATTTAAATAAAAAAGAAGAATTAACACCAGTAGAACAAGAATTTGTTAATAGTTTATCATTGGAAGTTATACAGGAATATAATTATCCTGATACAAAT
>JAGGYO010000362.1 GCA_021162505.1 bacterium | reverse complement strand
AGATAATAAAATAGCAAATCGGGTTATATGTTAACTGAAGGTAACAGAAATCAAATTGACAATTGAGAATTGACAATGGACAATTAGAAGACAATACAAAGAAAGAAAATGAAATAACCATGAAGAACAGAAATCAAATTGACAATTGAGAATTGACAATGGACCACAACACCAAGAATGTGCTGGACAGACAATTAGAAGAGAATCCTGGATTCCTGATCAGGTCAGGAATGACATATTACCCTTGTCATCCTCGTGCTTGACACGGGGATCCATTTATTTGAAGTTTGGAGTTTTAGGGCTAGGGCTTTGAAGAACTATTGATTTTGGACTGATCTCTGAGATTCCTAATAAAACCCAATAAAATATTTTCTCTGAAGGGAATAAGATAATACCTTGATTTTACTACACTGGAAACATATTCTATATTCTATATTTGTTGTTTTAATATTTTAATCTAAATGGGTTATCGGAAAACTCAAAAAAGGTAAAATTTTAATTGTCGTTCATTGTCTATTTAATAAATGGCTGAATGATGAGCTTTTTATATCTATTTTCTTTAGCAAAAGACATGGATTTTGGCCTTTGCTCGATCCTTTCAGAATACAGAAATGACTTATTTACATATACAATTTCAATATTTTCCCATCTATCTTTTATCGGAAGTGAACAAAACACGGGTATTTCTCCGTCAAGTTTTTCAATTTGTCCTATTATTTTGTATTTCCCGTTAACCTTTGCAAAGATCATTATTGTATCAAATTCCATATTTTTTAAATTAATATCCAAACTGTATTGATCGTTGACCTTTGTTATTTTATACGAGATCTCGTTTCCTTTTGCATAAATTCCTACCGTTAAAAAAATTAAAGCCATAAAGATGATCATGTTTTTCATATCAACCTCCAAGTTTACTGGGTAAATATCCGCAATTTCAGAGCCAAGAGTTGTATACCAATAGGTCAGTACTTACGGGATTACTCCTAATTGAATATTATTTACATGTTACCCTCACTTAACAGAATAGGAAATCAAATGAAAAAAATATTGGAATAATGTGTATTATTGATCACTTTTTAATATGTGCCTCAATTTTAAATAATGATTTTTAATACTTGAAATTAAACTTTTTTTATGTTCAGATTTTCAATCTTTTGATAAATGGATTTTCTGCTCAATCCTGATAGCTTCGCTGCTTTATTGATGTTCCAACCTGTTTGCTCCAATAGATTTGAAAAATAGCTGAATTCAAAAGTTTTAATCATTTCATTTTTCAGTTTATGAAAATTATCGATCTCTGTACTTTTTATTAATTCTTTTTGATGAACATTATTATAAAAGTCACGAGGAATATCCTCAATACCCAAAAAATTATCATTGTCTAAAAAAACGACCCTCTCGATAAAATGTTTTAATTCACGGATATTTCCGGGCCAATTATATTTTTTTACCATTTTATAAAATTTACTGTCCACCTTAATTTCTCTGTTTACTGACCCTATAAATTCTTTTATGAGAAGTGGAATATCTTCTTTTCTTTCCCTTAACGGCGGAATATATATGGGAAAAATGTTGATTCTATAATAGAGATCTTCTCTAAATTCTTTTATCTTGACCTGTTTTTTTAAATCTTTATTTGTGGCGAAGATCATTCGAATATTAACTTTTTTCTCTTTTGTATCTCCAATGGGTAAAAAAGTATTATTTTCAAGGAATCTTAACAATTTTATCTGGGCAGGCAGGGGAAGATCCCCAATCTCATCAAGAAAAACGGTACCATTATTTCCGCTTTCAAAAATACCTTTTTTGTCATCATAGGCACCCGTAAATGCTCCTTTTTTATATCCGAACAACTCGGATTCGATCAATTCCTGTGGTATAGCGCCGCAGTTAACAGAAATAAAATTTCCTTTTGATCTGGGACTATGAATATGTATCATTTTTGCAAATTCTTCCTTTCCAACCCCGGTTTCCCCTAAGAGTAATACAGGGATATCTTCCTTAGCAATTCTTTGAGCAAGATCTATTACACTTCTAAAGGCGGGGCTTTCCCCGATCATGTTTAATTTCTTATTAATTATTCCCTTGTGATCACTATCTTTTGGTCTAAGCAGCTTGTTGATTGTCTTCAATAGCTCATCTACCTTAAACGGCTTGGCTAAAAAATCATTTGCTCCTACTTTCATACATTCAACCGCATCATCCATGGTTCCAAAGGCAGTCAAAACAATAATGGGCGTAATAATTTTTGTTTTTTTTATCTTTTTTATCAATGTCAATCCATCCATTTCAGGCATTTTCAGATCACTTATTATAATATCAAATGTATTTTTAGAAAGAATGTCATATGCTATTTTACCGTTTTGTGCAGTTGTTACTTTGAAATTATTTACTTCAAGAAATTGTTTTATTGCATTAAGCATATATTTTTCATCATCAATAACTAAAATTTTACTCATGGGAAATTTCCCCTCTAATATCTTTTATAAAATCGTCGCTGATCATCTTCAATAGTTTTTTATCCAATTTCTTTTCACTTAGATAGTCTTTATTTACTGTGGCATTATTTCTCAAGGTATTTTCAATGTAATCACTTAGAAATAATAATTGATTCTCAAAACTCACATTTTTTCCCATAAGGTGGTGATTACTAATAATCTTCGCATATTTTTGCAAAGGTGCGATCTTATTTAATACCATTGCCCCAATGGTTTGGTGCAAATGCGGATCTTTGCTTTTCAACATAAATATTTTGCCAATATCATGTAATAGCGCCGCTTTTTTTAAAAGTCGGATATTTTTATCATTCATTTTTAAATTTACTGCAATTTTTTCAATGATGAGTGAAACATTCTTTGAATGATCATTTTTTAATGTTTTTATTTCAAAAAGCTCATTATCCACCGTGTATCTATTAAATATTGTATTTTTATAATTACCGGTCAAACCAAAATTAGTCAACATTTTTCCAAATTCCCTAAGGTTAATTTTTATAAATTCCTTTTTATCTTGAGGTAAAAAAGCAGGTTCTCTAAAATATAAAACAAGATACAAATATTCACCTTTCATATAAGAAAGATCAATATATTTCATTTCCGGTGTATGTTGAAAACCGTTTTCACCCATTAAAAAATAATCAAAGTCGCTGATTTTATGACTTCCGACTTCAAAACTTAAATTGTCATATTCTTTTTTAAGAAAAGGTTCTCCAATATTCCCAATAACCTTGTATTTATTATCTTCTTTAAAAAAGATTACGCCTATTGACGGCTTTATATAAAGGTTTTTAATAAGGTCCTTCAAAAAATTATTACAAATGGTCATGAGAAAAAAATGATAATCAGATGTTCCGTTCACATAAAGGGTTACCATTTGATTGATATCCTTTTCTCTCAAACAAAAATCCAATATCTGTTTATACTTTTTATCAATATCTGAAAAATATTTATCAAATTTTATTTTGTCCGAAGAGAGATCAAAATTTAATTTATTAAAAACTGTTATAGAAAAAACAAAAATATCCTTTGCGGCATAGTATAGATAAAGAGAAATATTTAGT
>JAGGYO010000163.1 GCA_021162505.1 bacterium | reverse complement strand
GGAGTGTATTCGTGGGCATCGAGAAGTACCTTTGCACCGCTTTTTTTTGCGATCATTAATCCTAATGCTAATGGAAACGGGTCATGTACTATAATCAAATCAAAGTGTTGATTCAAATCACTTTTAGATTTAAGAGTCGAATTTATTAATGGCAGATTCCAGCAGATTTTATCCGGTAAGCCATATTTTGTTATCGGTATTTTTATATTTATGTGTCTTCTTTGTGAGTTGCTTTCTTTATCAAAACCAGCCGTAATTATGTCATAATGCTCCTTAAGAAAGTGGATTTGCCTATGTACTCTTGGCTGATTTAATATTTTCGAAAACTTGATAATCAGTATTTTTTTTTGCTGTTTCATAATTCTGAGCTCCTGGTATCAAACATATTAAGCAAAGAAAGTTTTGAAAATACAAATATTTTGACTCGATATGAGTAAATAAAGAATCTGATCAACATAATAAATCAGCTTGTGATTCTTTTATTGAGAATACCCGACGATATAATATCTCGGTAAAATGGTAAAATAGCCGTACAAATCAGTATTATGGTGATTAAGCCTCGCAATATTATTGATAACCCATTGATATTCGCAACGAAGGACTCGTTTTGTATTGATGAGATTAAAATAGTGTAGAATAGTATTGCCGCAAAAGAAAATTTCCATCGGTACGGAATATAATAGAATCGATTTGATATTATCTGAATCAATATGCCGGCGATCAGACTTGACGTTGCTGTAGCAATTCCAGCGCCCAATAAACCCCATAAAGGTATTAAACTATAATTCAGCAACGCATTGCCTGTTCCGGCGATGACAAAAACAATAAATTGCCAGTAGGTTTTTTTTTTAATTGCCGGTCCAAGAGCAAAATAGCCACCGAGATAGTAGAACCCTGTGCCACTAATTAACCAGGGGACAATAACCCCGATTTCATTGTATGCATTATCCGGACGAACTAAACTAATTAACGGGCCTGCCCACAGTCCCAGAAGAATAATAGCAACTATACATAAGCACGATATTATACTGAAACAATAAGCATATCGTTTTTGTGCACCCTCATCGCCATAGGTGGAAAATACATGTGGACCCCAGGCAAAGAAAAAACCACCCACAAGTGTTTCAAAGATACCTGCTATAAAAGAAGAAACGGAATAGACGCCAACGGCTCCCAATGTTGTCAATGCCGCCAAAAATATTCGATCTAGTGATCTCATAAAAAAGGCAAAGACGTTAAGACCAAGAAGCGGCCATGCATATAACGTTAGTATTTTAAGCTTACTTTTAGAAAAGCCCGATACTGAAAAGAAGGACCTGATCGGAAATAATGAGGCTATCCCGGCGATAAAAAATACTGCGGAAGTTGTGATTAATATCTCCTTAGCACCCCATTCGAGCCATATTACACCGTATAGCGTCAATATTGCTGCCGCTACCGTTTGGGCAAGCGTAATTTTCATAAAAAGTGGGGAGCGGAAGGTCCATTTTAGCATGTTCGCGCCAACATACTGAATGCTTCGAGAAAAGCAGAGGAGGGCGATCAATGATGTAAATATGAGGGGATAACGTATATCTTTTAATACTAAAGTGACAAAAGGCGTACAGGCAATAATTATTACTATGATAATTATTGTTCCAGCAGTACTTATTGCAAACGAAGTCGTGACAAAAGCCTGTCTTTCATTTTCTTCTTTTGAATCTATGAAAAAGCGCGGCAAGGCCTGATCAACAATTGCCAGGAGGCCGAGAGTGGAACAGAACGTAGCGATAACCCTTACTAATGAGAGATAGCCATAATCTTCTGGTGTTAAATAAGCAATGATTACTGGTGTAGTAACGACAGTAACAAGTCGACTGCCCCAGATTGCTATGGAGTAAAATATGGTGTCTTTTAAGAGTGGCATATAGGGGTTATCTGGAAAATTGGCTCTATAGAAATCCTTGTTGATCGTGTTTCTGAATTAATTGAAACATACACGGCGGTTAGCTAAGCTGAATGATTTTGGGAAAACTCAATAAACTTTTTTTCTAACTCTGGTTTATCATTTAATTGAAGGACCTCTTTCCCGTATTTTTCGATTAGCGCTTTCACTAATTGTTTGGCTCTTTCTTTGGAAATACCGGCGCCGTATATGTAGCTTATTCGTTGCGGATCATAAAGCCATTCTTCCGGAATGTCATCTAATATGATCCGAAGATAACGCTCCGCCACTTTTGCGGGATGCCATTGAGTTTTAACAAAATCACTTGCTTTTTTGCCTAATCCTAATCGAAATTCTTTATCTGTGATCATTTTTTCGATAGCTTTCTCAATATCATCGGGATGGCAGTAGTAGCTTGGAGGTATATCATCTTCCGAATAATCATCATAAATATACTCGGCATAATACCCCCCGACTACTGCCGGTTTACCGAAGAATGCTGCTTCTGTTGCAAAACCTGCTAAGGGTGTATCCGAATAAAGCTGGTCGACCACAAAATCGCAGCGTGCTACTTCTTCTAAAACGACAGAATTAGGCTTTCCCATAATTTCGACAAATTCAATATTGTAGCCCTTTGATTTGAGATTGCTAATTGTATCCCGTATTATATGAGTGCCTTTTGCTTCCAGATGTGATGGTGAATGAAGAATACAAACAGTGTCCGGGTTATCTCCGAGTCCGGTTATTGGGTTTTCAGGAGAATTATAGGGTATGCCAATACTAAGAACTAATACAAAAGGTCGCTCATGGAAAAGCCCCATAGGTGGATGATCTATGATTATGTCCGCATATTTGTCGATTGTACGGATAATCTTTCTCCTTTTCTTTGTTAAAAGAAGACACTCCGATATATCGTTCTTACGATTTTTTGTCATTACAGCCCCATTTATGTATGGCGGTCGGGAATCGCTTCCATGAAAGACATATATAATTTTTTTATTTAGGAATTTAAGTATGGGTAAATCAATAAAATTAAAAAAACTCGTTGTAAAGCCAAATATAAAAACATCATATTTTAAAATAGCCATTATGAATAATGGAATGCACAACAATCGTTCTATTCCGTACCATAGGATTTTCTTTATAATATTTGATTGAGATTTCAGGGTTCTTTGCTTATAAATCCCCCTGATGCAACGAACGAGAATGTTTTGAGAATCTCTCTCGTCATATCTGTAGGGGTTGTGGGTTAAGTTAATAAAATCGCAAGATATACCTATTTGACGAAATCCCTTCTCGAGATTCGTGTAATATCCTGCAATTTCAGTTAAACCGATGAAGATTTTCATTTTATGGACTATTATTTGAAGGTAGGGACAATAAATAAGGTGAAAATGTTCGAGTTACTGGATGGGTTTTGACGGAACGTCAGCCCATATTTCATTTTCGGGTATAATTTTAATGACTACGGCACGTAATCCTTATAACTATCCCCAAAAATTGGACAGAGTTATAATCTCTGAGACTTGGTGAAAGAAAAACCGCTATCTTTCAGTTTTTTTAAAAGCCATGAATAGCTGGAAAGACTAAAATTAAATTGATTTTTCATTATAGATCAGTAACCTGATTACACCAATTTTCGTTTATGAATTGTGTATGATTAATGTGTAAAAAATAGACCAAATAAATCATATCAAATCCGTAGAATTTCCTATGATTATGTTATCTATAAGCTTTTCTTCAAGCCCTCGCATAATAATTCCACTGCCATAATCAAAATGCTTTTCAATTTTTTCACCTGAAATATATTTTTTTATTAAAATATCTGGTTCATTATAACCAACCATAGCTCTAAATGAAGTTGTGCCGGAAAACCGAGGATTTATTTCAAACACATATACCTTTCCATCGACGAACCTGCATTGGATATTAACTGTCGACCGACACCCCATTTTCAATGCTATATTTTCACATTGTCTTGTAATTTCAGAAAATCTTCCAATTTCACCCTGTGTTATTCCCGTACTAACAGCTAAATATTTACCCAGCTTCTTATTTTTTGTTCTATTTTTAACTTTAATTTTGTTGCTCAGTCCGGACATTATCATTCTTTTTACAGCAATGGAATTTATCAGTTCTCCATCCATAGAAATCAGAATTCCTACAGTAAACTCATTATCTGTTGTCCCAATATACTCTTGCGCTATAAAAGAAGGATAGATCGTTAAAATATATTTACTCAAAAGAATAAGCTCATCGCTATTCTGTACAATAAAAACATTGGTAGAACCGCTACCACCTGTATTTGGTTTAAGAACAACCGGATAAAAGTCAATTTTCTCTAAATCGTTAATTGATGAGATGACAACGGTATGAGGATAATAAAAACCATTTTCCCTTAAAAAACTGTTTGTATAGAATTTATTCAAACAGATATCAATTACTTTGGGGGGATTAAGAGGTAAAAAAACACCTATATCGTTAAACGCTTTCCTCTCTTTACTTATTATTTTTAATTCCGGTTCCGAACCTGGAAAAAGCACTTTAACATTGTGCTTTTTAATTAGCGCAATAAGACAAGCAATATAATTATTTTCAGAAGCTTTTGGAATAATATAAGGATAGTCAACTTCCATTAATCCTTTACTCAATGGAGTAATATCTGTGCCAATAATTTCATAATTTGTATTTGCAAGTCTTAAAGCTTTTATAATTTGCTGGCCAATACCGCCACCTCCAACACCAGTAACCATAACGCACACAATCCTATTCATTTCCATGCCTCAATTTTGAAGTATTTAAACAAATGCTTGGACAATGGGAGAATTGAATGTAGATACGACTGAATTTTGTGTGATAAATCAGCAGATTGATGCATGATTTTGGCCTGCCCCAAAAACCAGTAGTATTCAATATTTACTTTTGAAAATCCGGTCTGATAAAATATTTTATATAACTCCTCAGCACGCATCCCCCCCACCATTATTTTTTGGTATTCAGCCATTTTAACAATATTAGGATCCATGCCTTTCTTTTCGCCTATTTTCTTGTGAACTTCTAAAATTGCAGATATTTCACGCTTCAAAGTAACTGAATCTGAATTCTTTGCCTCTTCTATGACATTAGGATCTTTAATAGCTTCCCAGAAATAAAAATTTGGATCTTCTTCACTGTAGAATACCCCTCCGTCCTTAAGTAATCTATATGCTTCGGCTATTGTCGGACGTATGTCATATAGGTGATGAAGGTAGCTATTTGCTGTGATAACATTTGCTGTTTTTGCTTCCAATGGAACCGCTTCAGTATTTGCTTGATATAATTTGACTTTCCCTGACGATTTATCAATCATAGAAAGCATAGCGGGTGTAATATCTACACCAGATATGAAATTAAAGTGCGGTACAGCAAGCTGAATAACAAAACCCGTCCCGCATCCAAAATCAATTAACAAATCATTGCCGGCTGAATCCGCCAACTCTGCCAATTTTGCAGATACCAGCGCTCTGTTTTCTGGGCGGTAATGCGGCTGTTCTGTATCGTATGTGTTGGCTAATACTGAATGCAAATCAATATTCGCCCTCAAGACCTTATCTTTAGTTTCTAACTCCTTCATATTCACTCCTTATCAATATTCTTATTAATGGTTCTGGATAATCCATCTTTTTTAATTGACTTATGTAAGGCGAAATCTCTATATCTACTTTGTATAACTCACAGCTTTGATTTTCTGTATTCACAATAATAAAAGAAGGTTTTTGGGTATAATCTCTGGGTTGTCCAATAGATCCAGGATTCAACACACACAAACCATAATGAAAGGAGATTAACGGAACATGAGTATGTCCGAAACAATAATAATCGTAAATTTTTGAATTAATAGAATCTAAATCATGAAGGGAACGAATGTATGAGATTGTATTATTTGGCAAAGAATGGGTTAGATAAAATTTCTTATTATCAATCTTTTTCTCAATAGAATCAGGCAAACTTTGAAGAAAATTAAGATTTTCTTTACTCAATGTTCGTCTTTGATTTTCTATTCTGTAAATATTTTCATTTTTTTTGTTATAATCAACCTCTCCGAGCAAATATTTTTCATGATTACCTTTTATACATTTAATATTCTTATTGATTATAAGTTCGATAACTTTATCAGGCTTATCATAATATCCAATCATATCCCCCAAGCAATAAATCTCATCTACATTAGATTTTTCAATTTGAAGCATTACCTTTTTAAAATAAAAGTAATTCGAATGGATATCGGATATAAATGCTATCTTCATTTATTTGACAACAACCAATTAATATATTTTCTTAATCCTCGTTCAATATCATATTGTGGCTTGAAACCAATTTCTTTGAAAGCCCTGTTATAAGTGTAATTTGGTTTGTATCCTTCTTGGGGATCTGGACGCCCATTAATCAGTATCTTGGATTCAGAATTGGTTATCTTCAAAATAACTTCTGCTAAGTTTAGCATAGAAGTATTGTGCTGTGATACTATACTGTAAATTCCACTAACATCTTTTTCTACACATAATTCGATAGCATTAACTATATCTTCGGCATAAATAAAGTTTTGTTCTCTTTCCCCGGAACCAAAAATTTCGATATTATCATTCTTAATAGCTTTTTCAATAAACAAGTTTATTACATTTTTCGTGTGAGAATATTCGCCATAGGGTGCCGATAATCTCAAAGATGCTGTTTGAATTCCATTGGTTTCCATTATCGAACAAAAATGTTCTCCCGCAATCTTAGACATTGTGTAAAAATCATGAATATCTAAATTATTAGGTTCTTTTATTGAACCGAAGCTGGAAATATATATAAATTTTTTAATTCCATTACTAACTGAATAATTATACAAATTATTCATCATTTTTGTATTTGGTAAATAAATATCTTCAAAATTAGCTGATTGGAATGACTTAGGTATTACTGAAGCAAAATGAATAATAATATCAATTTGTTTATCATTTAACTTCTCAAATATATTTGAATAAAGATTATTAAATCTTAGTGTAAATTTATTGTCGGAAGTAGTGCCGTAAATAATATCGCAATTCTGCATTTTATTATTTTTTCGGAAATATGTTCCTAAAAATCCATTTGAGCCAGTAACAAAAATATTCATATTCTCTCCCTAATATCAGCCGCTAAACCTTATTTCTAATATTTTGGAAACATAATTTATATCTTCTGTAGTAACATGATCTCCCATTGGCAAAGCCAACCCTTGTTTATATGCCTTTACCGCATTAGGAAAATCTGACTCCTTCATTTTATACTTATCTTTATAATATGTTAAACAAGGCAACGCCTGAGCGCCTAAATTTGTTTCTATTTCTTCAGATTTTAAATAGTTAACGAGTTCGTCTCTATATCTACCATCAAGAAGAACGTGATATGTTTGATAAACCATTTTGCGATTTTCATATACATGCGGAGTTTTAATCCAGTTAACTTCGTTTAATTTGTCATTGTATTTATTGGCGGTTTCAATTCGTTGAATAATAATGTTGTCAATATCTTCAAGTTGGCCAATCCCCAGTACAGCCTGAAAATCGGTCATTCTATAATTTAACCCTGCTGCAATAAAATCAACTTTTCCATCTTTGTAAGAAATGCCATGATTTCGCAAAACATTTATTTTTTGTGCAAGTTCATCATCACTGGTAACTGCTACACCACCTTCACCTGTGGTTATTGCTTTGCGAGGGTGAAAACTAAAACAACCAAACTCCCCAAAAGTCCCAACCTTTTGATTCTCAAATTCCGCTCCCAAAGCACAAGCCGCATCTTCTACAATTTTCAAATTATACTGCCTTGCAATTTTTAGTATATCGTCCATTTTTGTTGACTGGCCAAACTCGTGGCCAGGAATTATGGCTTTTGTTCTTTTTGTAATTTCTTCCTCTATTTTGCCTGTATCTATACAAAAATCAGAAAGGCTGATATCAACAAAAATCGGTTTTGCCCCCACCAATTCGACTACATTTGCGGTTGCAGGAAAAGTGAAAGCCGGAACAATTATTTCATCTCCTT
>JAGGYO010000178.1 GCA_021162505.1 bacterium | reverse complement strand
TGAAAAATATTGGTTATATGTAACCTAAAATAAACATGTTCAGTCCGACTAAAAAAATAGGAAAAAATCATACTTTACAAACCTTTTTATAATGGAATAAAAACTCATAAAAAAAAATGAAAATAATACCAATATCAAAGGAAATAAAATGGCAATAAAATTTGGAAAAAACATATAAAAATGGTATAATAAAAGAAACGGAGGTCTTTATGAAGTTTGTAATAAAAAAAGACGAACTGATCCAAGCTGTAAGCGAGCTTAATTCGATTTTGGTACCAGGTACGACCTATAGAGCAATTTCCTTTATTATGGTGAAAGCAACGAAAGATAAGGGTGTTATTCTTGAAGCCACTGACTATGAGATTAACCTTAAAAAGGTACTCGATGCTAATGTTATTGAGGAAGGTGCTTTGGGAATTCCCGGAAAGTATTTAAATATGGCTATCAAGGACTTTGAAGATGAGGATATTGAGGTAGAGCAGGTTAAATCTGAAAAAGTCATTATAAGAGGCGCTAATAAGAACATTAGTTTTCTCGGCTTGGCTGAAAATGAATATCCCGTATATCCTGAGATCGAAGAGAAGGATTCTTTTATTTTGCCATCAACCATTCTGAAAAACAATATTAAAAGAACCGGTTATGCAGTATCTAAAGACACTGCAAATATGATCCTTGTGGGTTCACTCTGGGATATTGAAAAGGAGAAAAAACAGATAACAATGGTAGCAACAGATAGTCATAGAATGGTAGTTAACCGGATTAAAACGGATTTTCAAAAATTACCCGAAGAAAATATCAGGATCATTGTTCCTGAAAAATTGTTGAATTATCTATCCAATACTTTACCGTTGAGTGATATTCCTGTAAGTATCGTTATTACACAAGACGGAAGTAAAATTGCAATAAAGTATGAAAATAATGAGGTAATAAGCAAATTGATTGTTGGGAATTACCCAGATTATTATGATATTATTCCCGATACATCCACAATGAAGCAATTAAAGGTCAAAAAGAACCCGGTTTTAAAAGCAATAAAATTTGTTTCCATACTTGCTGAAAAGAAAAGCTATAATGTTAATTTGAATTTTAATAAAGATAGTTTGAATGTTTACTCTGACCTGACGGATGTCGGTGAAGCAAAAGATATCATTGCCTTAGAGAATCCTGATATAGAGCCCATCAATTTCATTTTAAATATAAATTTCATTAAGGAAGCATTGACTTGGTTCGAGAATGAGGATCTTATAATGTTCTATAGTGATGTCAGAAGTCCTATCTTAATAACAGATGAGAAGGATGATGATTATTTTACAATGATGATGCCTATTAGACCTATTGAATGAAAAAAATGCCTGTTACCTTAAGGGAAGTTTTAGTTGATATTGTAAAAAGATCAAATAATGCTCGAGAAGAGATAACAAAAATCAGAAATATTTGGCCCACAGTAATAATTAAAGACGGTAGAGGACATTTAAACCCTTATAAATACGAGGACAATATATTATTTGTCATGGCAGATGGCCCTGATTGGGCAACATATATGCGTATGGAAACAATGAATATAAAAGAGACATTGGAACATGAATTAAACCTGAAGATCGAGAAAGTGGTAGTCCGCGTGAAATTTTTTAAGAAATTTACTATAAAGAAAAATAAAAAAGCGAATTCTTTGAAGCAATTAAAAAACAAGGATATAGATAAAATAAGAAAAAGCGCCAAAAAAAAGGAGCTTTTTGGTTATTTACTCTATGAATTTTATAAGAACAATAAAGGAGAAAAGTGAAATGAACGATTATAATGCGAAGAACATTAAAGTTTTGGAAGGATTGGAAGGCGTTAGAAAACGACCGAGTATGTATATTGGGTCTACTGGAATGGAAGGTCTACATCATTTGATATACGAAGTCGTTGATAATAGTATTGATGAGGCACTTGCCGGTTATTGTGATCATATAAAGGTCAATATCCTGAAAGGTGATATAATAGAAGTGGAGGACAATGGCCGAGGTATTCCAGTTGATATGCATGCTAAGCTGGGAATATCCGGCGTAGAGGTCGTAATGACAAAACTTCATGCCGGCGGTAAGTTCGATCATAAGACCTATAAGGTCTCCGGTGGTCTTCATGGTGTAGGTGTTTCTGTTGTAAATGCCTTAGCGGAATGGCTTGAAGTAGAGGTTTACCGTGATGGTTATAGATATAAACAATCCTATAAAAGGGGATTTGCACAAACTAAACTTATAAAAACAGAGCTTCCACCCGAAAAAAAGAATAAAAAAGGTACCAAGATAATATTTAAGGCTGATCCTCAGATCTTCGAGGTTACCACCTATGATTTTAATATTGTAAATAATAGGATGAAGGAACTTGCATTTCTGAATAAGAGTTTAAAAATCGAGGTTGCCGATCAAAGGGATTATCCCGAGACCAAAAACCTTCATCACTATGAGGGCGGGATCATCTCATTTATTGAGCACTTGAATTCCAATCGAGAACCCATACATCAAAGCATTGTTTATGTTGAGAGGGAAGAGGATAATATTGCCGTTGAGGTTGCTATGCAGTATACTGAGGGATATAGTTCTATATTGCTTTCCTTTGTTAACAATATTAATACAAGAGAAGGTGGCACGCATTTAGTGGGCTTTAAATCCGCATTGACCAGGGTACTCAATGAATATGGAAAGAATTTTGGATTATTAAAAGAAAAGATCTCCATTTCCGGTGATGATTCAAGAGAAGGCTTGACCATGGTCATGTCCTTAAAATTACCCGAACCGCAATTTGAAGGTCAGACAAAAACAAAATTGGGAAATAGTGAGGTCAAAGGCCTTGTTTCATCAATGGTCTATGATGCTTTGAAAACCTATTTTGAAGAGCATCCGCAGGATGCAAAAAAGATCATTTCCAAAACGCTTCTTGCAATGAAAGCGAGGGAAGCTGCAAGAAGAGCAAGAGATCTAACAAGAAAAAAATCAGCTATTGAGAGTGGTTCTTTGCCGGGGAAATTGGCAGATTGTTCGTCAAAAGACAAAGAGATCACCGAAGTTTATATCGTCGAGGGAATTTCCGCCGGTGGTTCTGCCAAGCAAGGACGAAATCGTGAAACACAAGCAATTTTGCCATTGAGAGGTAAAATTCTCAATATTGAGAAGGCAAGCTTGGAAAAGATGCTTGCAAATGAACAAATTAGAAATCTTGTAACCGCAATAGGATGCGGGATTGGTAATGAATTTGATATCACCAAATTGAGATATGGTAAGATAATAATAATGACCGATGCTGATGTTGACGGTTCGCATATCAGAACCTTGCTTTTGACATTCTTTTTCCGTCATATGCTTCCTCTCATTGAAGAGGGCTATATTTATAGTGCTCAACCACCTCTGTTCCGTATAAAAAAAGGTCAGAAGATTGAATATATTAAAAATGAGAACCAAATGGAGAATTTTTTATTGAACCATTCCGTAGAGAACATTACATTTGAGGTCATTAATAATAAAACCAAAGAAAAATATGAATGCGAAAAGATAAAGATAAAGGAAACTGTAAAAGATATCGAGGTTTTAATGAAGGAAGAAGAGACCCTCTCATTGTTCAATCTAAAACTTGAGGAATTTTTGAATATGTTAAGGCAATATAAGGATATTAAAACTCTTTGGGAGAAGGTATATATAAAATCCTTTAATAATGAAGATTCCATCTTCAATAAAGAGGAAGTTCCAATACCGCTTACCAATATCATGGACCTTATAAAGAAAATCGAGGAAACTCATAATATCAACTTAATTAACGGCCAGTATACATTTCTAATTACCGATAAAGTCGGCGTTTTAGATTTTAATAATCCCTTTGAAATACCTGATCGTGTTAAGGAATATGGGAAGAAAGGTTATGATATTCAAAGATATAAAGGTCTTGGTGAAATGAATCCCGAGCAATTATGGGACACCACAATGAATCCCGAGACCAGGACATTATTAAGGGTCATTGTTGAAGATTTTGAAGAATGCGATAATACATTTTCTGTTTTAATGGGAGATGATGTTGCAAAAAGAAGAGCATTTATAGAATCAAGGGCTTTAAAAGTCAAAAACCTTGATATTTAGTGGAGAATTAAAATGTCAGATAATATTCATAGTGTAAATATTAAAAGTGAGGTAGAAGCGTCTTATATAGATTATGCCATGAGCGTAATAATCGGTAGAGCTTTGCCTGATGTAAGAGACGGGTTAAAACCTGTTCATAGAAGAGTGCTGTACGCAATGTACAAAGAGGGTATGTTGCCTAATAAAAAATTTGTAAAATGTGCCGGTGTTGTTGGTGAGGTTATAAAAAGATATCACCCTCATGGTGATCAAGCGGTATATGATACTTTGGTAAGAATGGCTCAAGATTTTTCTCTTAGATATCCATTGGTCCATGGGCAGGGAAATTTTGGTTCCATCGATGGTGATCCGGCGGCTGCATATAGGTATACTGAATCAAAACTTTCCAAAATTGCTATGCAGCTCCTTGAGGGAATTGATAAAGAAACGGTTGATTTTGATCTTACATTTGATGAAACCTCAAAAGAACCCCTTGTTCTGCCATCTTTGCTGCCGAATCTTCTTTTGAACGGAAGCAGCGGTATTGCGGTTGGAATGGCTACAAACATTCCACCTCACAACTTGAATGAGGTCGTAGATGCTATTTCACATAAGATCGAAAATCCGGAAGCTACCGTGGAAGATCTTATGGAGTTCATTAAAGGTCCGGATTTCCCTACAAGTGCCATCATCACTGGTCGTCGAGGAATATATGATCTTTATAAAACAGGTAGAGGGAAGATAATCGTTCAGGCAAAAGCTACCATTGAGGAGATGAAGAGCGGAAGGAATGCAATTATTGTTACTGAAATTCCTTATATGGTAAATAAGACGAATCTAATTGAAAATATCGTCAGATTAGTAAATAAAGGTGTAATTACGGGAATTTCAGATATTCGTGACGAGTCCAATAAAAAGGGTATACGAATGGTCATTGAATTGAAAAGAGATGCTATTCCAATGGTGATCTTAAATAATTTATATAAGCATACGCAGATGAAAACCACATTTGGGGGTATTATGCTTGCCATTGATAAGGGGCGCCCAAAGGAATTTAAGCTTACGGAAATTATTGATGCCTATCTTGAACATCGAAAAGAGGTTATCATCAGAAGGACCACTTATCTTCTTAATAAATCGAGAAAAAGAGCCCATATTCTAGAGGGGTTGAAGATCGCTCTTGATAATATTGATCTCATTATTTCTATTATAAGAAAATCTAAGAACACAGAAGAAGCGAGAAATGCTTTAAAGGAGAAGTTCAGTTTATCATCATTGCAAGCACAAGCAATACTTGATATGAGGTTACAACAATTAACCGGCTTGGAAAGAATAAATATTGAAAATGAGTTAAAGGGCAAGTATGCCGATATAGAAAATTATGAAATGATCCTTGGAAATCCTCGTGAAATTGCAAGAATAATGTTAAGCGAATTGAAGGAATTGAAAGAGAAATTCGGTGATGAAAGAAGAACAATAATAACAGATTCTGAAGATGAAGTAACACCCGAAGACCTTATTCCAAAAGAAGATATAGCTATTGCACTTTCTCATAGCGGATATATCAAAAGATTAAATGAAGATGTTTTCCGTTCTCAGAGAAGAGGTGGGAAAGGTGCCATGGGCATGAAGACAAAAGAAGATGATTTCGTGGAGCAATTATATACAGGAAATACACATTCTTATCTTTTGATCTTTACTAATAAAGGTAAATGTTATTGGTTAAAAGGATATGATATTCCAGAGGGTACAAAACAATCGAAGGGCAGAGCAATTGTTAATCTATTACCTGTTTTACCGGATGAGAAAGTGAGATCCATCGTTGTTGTCGATGAATTTGATGATGAGCATCATCTATTTATGGCTACAAGGAAAGGAACCATCAAAAAGTCCAATTTACAGCTATTTTCCAATCCTAGATCATCAGGCATTATTGCAATGAACCTTTCAGATGACGATGACCTGATATTCGCAGGATTAACTTCGGGTAATGACAAAGTATTACTGGCAACCGAACATGGAAAATCAATTACATTTAGAGAAAAAGATGCAAGGCCTATGGGAAGAAATACCCAAGGTGTTATAGGAATTCGTTTGGCAAATAAGGACAATGTGGTTTCGGCTGAAATATTGGCTGAAAGTGCTACAATCTTTACTATTACCCAGTTCGGGATTGGAAAAAGGACATCTGCCGATGAATATAGGGTTCAAACTCGTGCCGGAAAAGGAATAATTAATATCAAAGTAACCCCTAAAAGCGGTAATGTTGTTGATGTAAAACAGGTAACCGATGAAGACGAGATAATGATCATTTCCAAGAACGGTATTATGATCAGAGTTAAGATGAGTGAATTCCGAACAATTGGCAGAAACACTCAGGGTGTAAAAGTAATGTCCCTAAAAAATGATGATGAGATAGTGAGCATTGAAAAGGTATTTTTTAATGAAGATACTGAAGAATAGTATATTTATTACAATTATTATTTTATTATTTCTCGGATGTGATACGCAAAAAGATACTTATATAAAAGCTTTCAAGGCGTGGAAACACAAGGATTATGAAGAAGCAGTAAATCTATATTCCAAGATCGTTTACAAAAATAAAAGGTCAAAATATGCTCCTATGGCGGAATATTTTTTGGGTAATATCAATAGATTTCAATTCAATAGATATGAAAATGCAGTTATCGAATATCAAAAAGCCATTATTTTAGCCAAGTTTAAGGGTGAATATGCCTATCTTTCTCAAAAGGCAATAGCCGATATTTATAAAAATAACTTCAGTAGCTATGAGCGTGCTATTTTCGAATACAAAGAATTGCTGAAATATCCCTATATAAAAAAAGATAAAATAGAAATATTGCAAGACATTTATGCTTGTTATGTAAAAGTGCAATTGTATGATGAAGCCATTATGGATTTTAGTTATTTTATAGACAAACTACATTTAACAAAGGAACAAAAAGGGCAGGTATATTTGATGCTTGCTAATCTGACTTTATTGAACGGGCAATGGAAAAGATCCATAAATTGGCTGGAAAAAGCAGAAAAATTACCTTCACTGGAGTTTTTTGCCAAATTTGAAATAGCACAGATATATTCAGAACATAAATCTAAAAAGAAAGCCAAGGAATTATATATCTTTTTAAAGGAAAAAGGGTATAAAGCGGAGATAATAAAACAGAAACTGGAAGAATTGAAATAATGTTAACCGTTAATGATCTTTTCAATGAAGTGGAAATAAAAGAATATTTATTTGAAATATCCAAGTTCACAACTTCGAATATTGTAAAAAGTTTTATTAGAGAAAGGCAGTTTAGAAGTAAAAAAGAAGTAAAGACGCAATACAAAGTACTTGAATTGCTTTCCAACTACAGTAATGCTTTTCCCGAGATAGATCTCTTTTCAAACTCGATAGAATTTTTCAAGAAATTAAGGTTAGAAGGCAGTTATTTTGATAAAACAGAAATTATTGAGCTTTATAATTTTCTTGTACAGATAAAAGAGATAAATACTATCCTTACCGGAACAGAAACATCAAAACATTTCAATATTATTAAGATTGATGAGATAACAAGAAGGATCCAACATTTATTTGACCTTGATGAAGGGGATATAAAGAGAAACGCCACGAAAGAATTGAAAAAGCTTAATGATGATCATGATAATCTGCATTATGGGATCAAAAAGCGTATCGAGCAGCTTCAAAAAAAATATGAAAAAAGGGGTTATTTAAATGAAGATTATTATACATTAAAAGACGAACATTTCGTATTACCCATATCTTCATCGCATAAAAATCAAGTGGAGGGGATCATCCATTCCTATTCAAATACGGGATTTACTGCTTACATAGAACCTCTTGAAGTGGTTAATGCTTCCAATAAACTTATTTCATTGGATGCTGAGATCAAAAGGGAAAAAGTTAAGATCCTAATGGATTTGGCGAAAAAGATCAGACCGTATAGGGAAAAAATAATTACCAATTATGAAGATCTTTTGATTATCGCAGAATATTTTACTATGATGAGATTCTTAAAGAATTATCACTATGCAATTCCGGAGATTTCACAGGATTTTAAGATCATTGATGGAAAACACCCTATTTTGGATTTTGAAAGTAAAGCAGTTCCTTTTAATTTTAAGCAGAAGAATTTTAATATATTTGTTATCACAGGACCGAATACAGGTGGCAAGACAGTTCTTTTGAAAACAGTTTCTATTATGGTGATCTTGGTGAAAATGGGACTTCCGATCCCCTGTGAATGGGGTTCCGCTATTCCTTATTTTAAAAATGTCATTCTTGATATAAGGGATAATCAAAATGTTAAAAATGCACTTTCAACTTTTTCATCGCATCTTGTTAAATTGAAAAAATTTCTTATTAAAGGTGACAAGGATACATTTTGTGCTTTTGATGAACCTGCTTCCGGTACAGAATCTACTGTTTCCGATGCTTTTTCCATTGAATTAATAGACGAAGCAATTGAAAGGGAGAGTTTTCTGATTATGTCATCACATTCAATAAATGTAAAGAACTATGTGCAGAAAAAAGAAAATGTGGAAATAGGGGCAATGCTGTATGATATAAAGAATTTCATACCTACATATAAATTAGAAATGGGGTTGAGCGGAGAAAGTTATGCTATTGAGGTGGCTAATAATAATGGTATTCCGCAAAATTATTTGGATAAGGTAAATGACCGTCTTGGAAAGGATTATTATGATCTTAAAAAGGAAAAATCCAGTTTACAAGAACGCCTTCTGAAATTGGAAGAACAAGAAAAAAAATATAAAGAACTCATAGACAGTGAAAGGGAATTAAAGAAAGAATTGGAAACTCGATTGAAAAGAGTAAAAGGCGATTTGAAAAGAGAGTATGAAGACACTATAAATGAATTGAAAGAAGGTTTCGCTGATCTTAAAAGAAATATTGCACCGTTGAAAAAAGCCCAAAAAACTCAACTTGAAGAAAAAATTAGTAAAAATAAAGAAAAGATAAAGAAATTAGAGAAAAAGGGTAAAAAGACAGAAGTTGAATTGGAACACAGATTCAAACTCGGGCAATTGGTAAAGTTGGAAAACAGCAGTAATTATTATAAGATCATAAAATTAGCAGGTGAAGATATTACCATTCAGATGGGTGAACTTTTCTTACAAATAACAGCTGATATGATCGAAGATCTAAAAGAAGGAACAGCAAAAGAATATAATAATGATTATTCCATTCAAAAATCTGAATTTCATGCTCAGATCGATGTAAGAGGAAAGACCTTGAAGGAAGCCCTTGAAGAGGTGGAAAAGCTTTTAAATAATGCTTTCGTTTCTAATGTTTCCATGGTAAAAATACTGCATGGGAAAGGCACCGGTGTTTTAAGACAAGGTATCTCGGAATATCTTTCAAATCATCCGCTTGTTAAGGATTATAATAGTGAAATGCAGGGTATTCATATCAATGAAGGAGTTACTGATGTATTTTTGGAATTGTAAAAAATACAGTCGAAAGTCAAAAGAAGTATTAAGTACTAAGTCGTCAGTACTAAGTAAAAGAAAATACTGGATACTCAATATAGTCAAAGGTCTAAGGTCAAAGGTTACAAAGTTCAAGGAATAATTGTACTAAGTACGAAAACACCGAATACGAACTTTAAACTCAACTGTTTTAAATTGTGGTTTATCTCCATTTTAGTTAATCAATATAAGAAAAAAAACTGTTTGCCGCTGAGAATAAAATAGGGACGGTGTTTTAAATTTGTTAAATTCTCAGGGAAAAATTGTGGAATATTTTTATTATACTTTCGTATTTGGCTAAATGTGCAAGTCAAAAGAAAAAAGAAAATGGAATAACCACAGCACCAAGAAGGTGCTGGATATACCACAGAGCACTGAAATATCAATGAACAATGAATAATGAATAATGAATAATGAAAGATGAAGAATTAAAGAAAATAGAATAAACACAGAGCACACTGAGATTAAAGAGAAATGAGATTCCTACGCTGTGAAAGCATTGTGTCGGGCCGCAATCTTGGGACACAACAAAAAAACATTGTCTAAAGTTAAAAATCAAAGGTCTAAGGTCAAAAATAGATTCTTCACGGAACCTGTGCTGAACAAAATGAAATATTCAGAACGAAAGGCAACTGTGTTACAAAAAAAAGTTCATTCCGTTAAAAACAGAACGCCTATCCCAAATTTCAAACCTTAAATTTTCTTCTCTTTTTTTTCTTAACTTTGGACATTAGACTTTTGACCTTTGACTTGGTTTTAATGAATGTCCCGCCTGTTTTCATTGTATTTTCTTCTGAACCCTTAACCTTTGAACCTTTTGATAATTACGAGCATTTGTTTGCAAAAATAAAAAAAAAATGTTATATTACAAGATCTGGATAAAAAAAATAAACCAAATAACATTATTAGCATTGCTACCTTTTTATATCTTGTAATATTTGCCCTCATATTTAATTTTATAAAGTTATACCTGAGTTTTAAAATGATCACTATTATTTTTATTTTCCATTTTATTGTGGTTATTCCAGTATTTATTATTTATGAACTCATGAATAAAAGAAAGATCGTGCTTACATTGCTTATTATTTTTTTATTGCCCGTATCACTTCGTTTCATTATACCCAAGTCAATGCTAATCAAATATGAATGGAATAGATTGTACAAGGCATCTGCATTGGTTCTTAAATACAAGAATTATGAGAAAAATTGGGAGTATAATTGGAAGGATATTAAAGAAGTTACCCTTACGGATCCTCCTATTTCATGGATCGATTTTAAATATTACAAGATCCGGGAGAATTTTGATGGTTCTCTTTCTATCTATTCATCATCTTTTAAAGTAGGGCAAAAATGGGTATTTCTTGAATACAGCACAAAAACAGATAGATTCGAGATAGTGAATGACGAAACTTATAAATAAAGCAAAAGCAATAATTTTCTTACTTGTGATCATTGTATTTATACCAATATTCCCTCATCCTTTTCTCATACCGAAATTATTTCTTATATCGTTATTAGCACTGTTATATTGGGATAAGCTAAAATTATTAAATATTTATTTTCTTATTATTTATTTACTGGTTACCGTCTATTTTTTCATCAGCCCTACTTATAGCGGAGTATTTTTTTTAATTGAACTATTACTTTACTATTTTCTTTTTCTTGTATTTTTATCCGAAGATATTCCTGAAAAAATGTTCTCATGGGGAACGCTCATAGTTTCTTTATATGCTATATTACAGTATTTCCATATTGATCTGAGGATGTGGGGAGGTAATTGGGGTATAAAACATGTATTCTCTACCATTGGTAATCCAAATTTACTCGGGATATACCTTGTTTCGTTTTTATCTTTTCAATTATTTACAAAAGGAATAAAAAAAGATATATTTTCAATTTTGACAATAATAATTTCATTTACTGCTCTTTTAATGACATTATCAAAGGGTGCCTTGTTCAGTTTTATTATTATATTTTTTATATTTCTTCTTAAAAACATTAAAGCAAAAAAAATCGCATTTTTTTCACTTTCCTTGATAATATTTATTTCAATATTCTTTATTAATAGTGAGTACAATTCCCGATATCATATTTTTCGAGTAGATGCTCTTACAATCAAAGAACATATTCTCGGAACAGGGCTTGCAACTTTTCCCGTGAATTATAAGAATAATATGGCGAGGTATTTGGAGAAAAATCCGAAAAAAAATACTGCAAAAATATTTGTTAAAAGAGCACATTCCGAACTATTGCAAATGGGTGTTGAACTGGGTATTTTAGGGGTATTATTGTATATATTATTGTTCATCATATTTTCTTTTCTGGCAATAGAGAAGGGAAATTATCCTATTTTAGCAATAGTTTTCTTTTCTTTATACGATTTTCCATTTCACGATGCCTTAATTGTGTTTATTTTTGTAATATTTTTAGGACAATTGCTGAAGGGGAAACTAAAATTTAAAAAAATAACTTTTCTACCATTATTATTGATCATTATTTTCTTAGCGAATTTAACGCAATTAATAGGTGAATTTGCACATAAAAATTTTATTTTTGAAAGGCATCTTGATTATTTTAGTAGGGCTAGAAGTGAATTTTACAAGGGAACATATGAGCAAGCTTTGAGTAATATTAACAGAGCATTGAAAGGAGATATTTATCCGGAGTATTTGAACCTTAAAGCGGACATTTATTATTCCATGGACAATATTGACAGAACATTTGAAAACTTGACCCTTTCGGAAAAAATGGTTCCTGAGAATTTAAAAACAAAACGGAAAATCATATTTTATTATAGAAAACTTGAAAATTGGGGGAAAATAGAAAAAGAGTATAAAAAGATCCTTAATTATGAAAAGAATGATATGAATTATTATTCCTACGCTGTTGCCGCTTTCAAATCTCAAGATTTTGCTAATGGTATAAATGCTCTAAACAATATTAAGGGATTTTACGAGAATGTCGCATTTGCACAACTAAATCTTGGGAATTTTGACTATTTAATGTGCTTTGCTAAAGATAAAAAAAGCGAAGAAGAGTTCAATAAGTATATTTTAATAAAAAAAGCTCTTATCCCAATACCAAAGCAAAAACTCTCTTTTTCGGCTCTTAATAAAAAGAGTTACTCTTTAAATGATCTTAAACATCCATTACCTTTTTTGATAAATAATGAAGATACGAATATATTTAATCCGTCATACTATATAGAACAAGCATTCAAAAGCAATTCTCTGCTTCCTAATAAAAATATTCTTTTCATCTTAAAAAAATATTTTTATGGTTTTGAATTTCTAAATACATCATTATACATTCTTTATAATTATAAAGATGTACCAAATGTTAAGAAAATGGATAATTCAGTTTACAAAGATATTTCTTTTGATGAGTTACCCAAATGATATAAAATTGTATTGAACTACATGTT
>JAGGYO010000196.1 GCA_021162505.1 bacterium | reverse complement strand
ACATAAGTCTACCTCCTTGAAGACCACTCTTCAAGGAGGGCCTTCTTTTTTAATATTGTACTAAACACTTTTTTAAAATGCAAGTTTTTTCTTTCATTATATCTCAATTCTGGTTCATCTCTAAAAAAGTTGATTTTTTTTAAAAAATATATTAAAATAAAGTATGGTAGATAAAGAGAAAATAGACCGTTTGGTAGAAAAAGTTAAAAGTGAATTTTCAAATAAGATATCCGTTGATGAGAATCGGGCTGTTATTTTAGAGGTTTCAGCACGGCATTTACATATTTCAAGAGAACATCTTGATATCCTTTTCGGGAAGGGTCACGAGTTAACACCCATTAAGGATCTATCCCAGCCGGGACAATTTGCCTCAAAGGAAACGGTAAAAATGATTGGTACCAAGGGTGAATATGATAATATTAGGATCCTTGGGCCGGTAAGAGAAGAAACTCAAGTTGAGATATCAATGACCGACTCTTTTTTTTTGGGGCTCGAACCGGTTCTCAGAATGTCGGGTGATATTGACAATACTCCCGGATGTATTGTTTGGGGACCGATAGGTCATGTGGAATTGGGAAAAGGTGTCATTGTTGCCAAAAGACATTTTCACTGCACGCCTAAAACCGCTGAGGAATTAGGATTAAAATCAGATGATACCATTGCGGTGGAGATAAGCGGGGAACGCAGGGGTATACTGAAAAATATTATTGTTAGGGTTAGTGATAAATATGCTGATGCAGTTCATCTTGATACAGATGAAGCAAATGGTCTCGGAATTAAAACCGGGGATCATGCATATATTATAAAATAAATCGGAGGTAGATATGGAAGCATTAGGAATGATCGAAACAAAAAGTTTGGTAGCATGTATTGAAGCAGCAGATGCTATGGTAAAATCAGCGAAAGTCACGCTTGTTTCATTTGAAAAAACAGGCGGCGGTTATGTAACTGCTTTGGTAAGGGGAGATGTCGCAGCTTGTAAAGCCGCAACAGATGCAGGCGCAGCAGCAGCACAAAGAGTCGGTGAATTAGTAAGCGTACATGTAATTCCAAGACCTCATGAAAACCTTGAAAGCGTTTTTCCTATCAAAGTTAAAAGCAGCAAATAGAGGGAGTGGGATTATTCTCCCACTTTATAAGGACTTACTATGTTAATCGGAAAAGTTATCGGTAGGGTCGTAGCTACCAGAAAGGAAGAAAAATTACTCGGAGCTCGTTTGCTCATAGTTCAACCTCTTGGTCTCGATCAAAAACCACTTGGCGCACCTTTGGTTTGTATTGATTCGGTAGATGCGGGATTCAAAGAAACCGTTTTGATCGTTCAAGGATCATCGGCAAGATTGGTGACCAATCAATCAAATAATCCGGTGGATGCAGCCATTGTCGGTATTATTGATTCAATAAAGATCGATAAGTAGGGGAACAAAAATGGATAAAAAAGAAATAGAAGAACTTATTAAAAAGGTTACCGAGGAGTTTGACAAAGAGGGGCTGGTCACTTCAGATCAACAAGTAATCCCTTTGTCAAATGATGGGGTTTTTACAAGTATTGATGACGCTATTATTGCTGCAAAGATCGCGCAAAAGGATTTTGCAAAATTATCGTTGGAAATAAGAGATAATATCATCAAAAATATGAAGAAAGTCGCTCTTGAGAATGCAGATCTGCTTGGCAAAATGGCGGTTGAAGAAACGGGGATGGGAAAAATGCCCGACAAAGCGGACAAGATAAGATTGTGCGCCAATAAAACACCGGGTGTCGAGGATGTTAAACCAATGGTATATACGGGCGATCATGGAATGGTGCTTGAAGAGAGAGCACCCTATGGTGTGATAGGAAGTATTACCCCTTCGACAAATCCACCGTCAACAATTGTGAATAATGGAATAAGTGCCATTGCCGGTGGGAATGCAATTGTTTTTAATCCACATCCTGTTGCCAAAAATGTTTCAAATAAAACCGTTCAGTTAATGTATAATGCCATTATTGAAGCCGGCGGACCAAAAAATATTATCTGCAGTGTGGAATCCCCTACTCAAGAGAGCAGTGAAAAATTGATGAAACATGCAGATATTAATCTACTATTAGCGACCGGTGGTGAATTTATGGTACATCTGGCAATGAATTCGGGTAAAAAGACCATTGTCGGAGGGCCGGGGAATCCGCCATGTTTGGTTGACGAAACCGCTGATATTGATAAAGCAGCAAAAGATATTGTTATTTCATCTTCTTTTGATAATAATGTTGTATGTATCCTTGAGAAAGAGGTATTCGTCGTGGAATCCGTTGCAGATCAATTGATCGCTGCAATGAAAGATCACAATGTCTATGAAATAAAAGGTGATGACATAACGAAAATTACTGAGCTTATCATAGCAAAAGATGAGGGCACCGGATATCGTGTCCCAACCATTAATAAAAAATATGTTGGAAAAGATCCTTATATAATTTTAAAAGATGCCGGTATCGTGATTCCCGAAGATACGCGCCTTGCCATTATGCAGGTTGAATGGGATCATCCCCTTGTACAGGTTGAACAATTATTGCCCATTTTACCCATTGTTAGGGTGAAAGATTGGGAAGACGGAGCAATGCATTCATTTGAAACAGAACATCATTATAGGCATACATTTATAATGCATTCAACCAATATTGATCGGCTATCCTATATGGCAAAGGAATGTGATGCCTCTATATTCGTGAAGAACGGAATGTCTTTACAGGGACTTGGCTTCATGGGTGAAGGTCCTACTACAATGACCATTGCTACACCATCGGGAGACGGAATTACAACAGCAATTACCTTTACAAGAAGAAGGCGATGTGCTTTGGTGGATAGATTCAGAATAGTGTAATGCAATTAGATAAAATAAAAAAGGCAGGCATTATCGGATGCGGCGGTGCCGGTTTTCCTACTTACTTTAAACTTCAAGGAAAGGTTGATACCTTAATAATCAATGGCGCCGAATGTGAACCTCTTTTAGAAACAGACAAAGAAATACTAAGAAATCATTTAAATATTGTTATTGAGGGGATTAAGGTTGCCAAAGAGCTGGTGAAAGCTGAAAATGTTTATTTGGCTGTTAAGGGATATTACAAAGAATTGATCTCGTTCCTTAAAAAAAATGAAGATGGATTTAGTGTATTTCCTCTTGAGAATATTTATCCCATAGGTGATGAACAGATTCTTGTGGAAGCAATAACGGGAAAAATAATTCCGGAAGGAGGTATTCCCCTTGATGTGGGTACCGTTGTTCAAAATGTAGAAACAATTTTCCATTTGGGGAAATTGAGTTTGGAAAACGAGAACTTTACTCACCGATTTGTTACAGTGAACGGTGAAGTTGAATTCCCTTTTGTCGCTTATATTCCAATTGGAATGCCCATATTAGAATTATTGGATATAGCAAAGCCAAAAATTCTTTTATCCAATGCAAAGATCATTGACGGCGGACCAATGATGGGAAAATTCATTACGGAAAATGATTTTATTAAAAAGACAACATCAGGAATATTAATTATCCCAAAACAACATAAATTAATAAGGCAAAGGACAAGGGATTTAGAAGCCATCAAGAGAATATCAAGGTCGGCATGTATTCAATGCAGGAAATGCACCGATCTATGCCCGAGAAATGTTAACGGACATAGAATAGAGCCGCACAAATGGATGAGGAATCTCGCTTTGGGGGAAATGATCCCAAATGAAATGGCACAGATCTGCTCTGAATGCGGGGTATGTGAATTATACGCCTGTCCCATGGACATATCACCAAGATTGATAGCACAATTAATGAAAAAACAGATGTTTGAAAAGGGAATAAAAAATGAGAATTTCCACAATATACCCGAGAGAAAAAAAGAATACGCTGATTTCAGAAAGGTGAATACATTGAGATTGATAGAACATCTTGATATTGATCAGTACAATGTTCATCCGCATATTGAAAAATTGACGATTGAACCGAAGATGGTGAGAATATTTTTAGATCAGCATATTGGAATACCGGCAATACCTAGTGCAAAATTAAATGATAGGGTAAAGATCGGGGATACTATAGGGACTTCCGGAGATGAAGACCTTTCCGTTGATTATCATTCATCATTGAACGGGAAAATTATAAGTGTAGAAAATGAATATATTGAGATAGTAAATGAAAAAAATATTTGAGGTAAGGAATTATGACTTTTAAAAATGCTATAGCGCTTGTAGAATTTAACAGTATTGCACATGGGATCGCTTTTGCTGATGAAATGGTAAAAGGCGGAAATGTGAAACTCCTTGATAATTACCCTACATGCCCGGGAAAACATATAATCATTGTTTCGGGAGATACTGATGCAGTAAAACAATCTGTAAAAAACGGATTTACCGTGGGGAAAGATTTTGTATTAGAATATTCCATTATTCCTAATATACATGAAGATGTATTAAAAAGCACAATGGGAATATCCGACATTTCACTGAAAGATATTGATGCAATTGGTATCATTGAAAGTTATTCCATAATTAAATGTGTAGAAGCGGCTGATATTGCATTGAAAGAATCGCAGGTACGATTAGTGGATATGCGCCTTGGGAAAGCATTGGGAGGAAAAGCGTTCTTTATTATTACCGGTGAAGTAGGTGCAGTGAAAAGCAGCATTATGGCTGCAGTTGAATTTTTGAAAGAAAATACCAATTTGGTTCAATTCAAGGTGATACCTGCACCAGCAGAAGAATTAAAAAAGAGTCTTTTATAAGAGGTGAAAAATGAGAATTGCAATAGGAAGTGATCACGGTGGTTTTGAATTAAAAAGAAAATTAACAATCTTTATTGAGTCATTGGGACACGAGGTGAGTGATCTTGGAACATATACCCCCGATTCCGTAGATTATCCCGATATAGCAGCAATTGTAGCAAATGAGATCGCCAAGGGAAATTATCCTTTTGGTATTTTGATCGACGGGGCAGGTATAGGCTCATGTATCGCTGCAAACAAGATAAAAGGAATTCGTGCCGCTACGGTAAATAATATTTTCATGGCAAAAACAGCAAGGGAGCATAATAATGCAAATATTTTAGTTTTAGGTGCGGGGCAAACAGGTGAATCTCTTATCAAGGATATAATAAAAACATTTTTAAATACACCGTTTGCGGGCGGAAGACATGAAAGAAGGGTAAATAAAATATCAAAACTTGAAGAAGCGAATCTAAAAGAAATTGAAAAGTATACAAGTCCGCCTAAAAATTTAATAACCGCAGATGATGTGAGATCAGCCAAAAGAAATGGAGAAAATATTATTTATTATACGGATGGTGCAATTGTAACAGAGCTTGCAAAAGAACTCGCTTTTGATCTAGGAGTAAGGACCATTAAGAGATGAAATAGGAAATAATAATGTATATCGGGAAGGTCATAGGATCAGTAACAATTAGCCAAGGAGAACCCGGATTAAAGGGAAAAAAGTTAATAATTATAAAATACTTGGATGCCGACGGCAATGAAACGGGAAAATACAATATTGCGGTTGATAAAATGGGAGCCGGATTTCACGAAACGGTATTATTGGTAAAGGGAAAGGAAGGGGTTGATATGCTTACGGGCTATAAACCACCGGCGGATCTTACCATTTGTGGTATTATTGATCTGATCAATCATCCAAAAGAGGAGAAATAATTTATGGAACCAGGAATTATTATCTTTATTGTAATATTTATTTTTATTGCATTCCTAGTTTTTGTAATAAAAAAAGGCGGATTCAATTATAATCAAAAAATCCAGGAATTATGGCAGAACAGTGGTATGGATATTCGCGTAATGGAACAAAAATTCCTGGGTATCTCCACAAAAAAAGTCATTGCAATAAAAAGAGAACAAAAGTACCTAATGGTAGGAATGAATTGGACTGTGTCAACAGGAAAACATCAAATACCATATTGGGGGATCGGTCTTTTTATTCAAAATGAAATAATGAAATTTTCGATAACGAGACGAAGACCAAACTTTTTTGACGGGAAAAGGATCAAATTGAATGATCCGGAGCTTGATAAAATGCTCGTCTTAAAATGCAAAGATGAGGATTGGTTTAGAATGACCTTCAATGAAGGGGTTCTAATGGAACTTGCAAATACAATTCCCAAAAACACAATGATCGGTTATGTAAAAAAATCTCCGGTGAAGATCAACGGCATATTGGAAGAATTCGGTTATGATTCCTATAGTCCCTTCGTTTTAGTAAAAAGAAGAGAGACCCTTACATATTCCAAGGTTTTCCCTGAGACAATCAAGTCAGCAGAAAAGATCGTTAATATTTTTACACATTAGATACAAATCGCATTAGAAAATATTGATTTATTTTAAGAATAAATTATAATAAAATATGATCAGAAAAGATTGGATGTTCTATCGCTTTTCCTTATACGGTTTTTTAAAGAATTTGAGGTTTTTTGATCCCTTTATAATACTCTTTTTTAGAGAAATGGGTATGTCTTTTTTCGAGATCGGCTCTCTTTACGCAATAAGAGATATTGCCACAAATATTTTAGAAATACCCACAGGGATATACGCAGATGCTTATGGTAGAAGAATGTCAATGATCATGTCATTCATCTCATACATTATCTCTTTTTCTATTTTTTATTTCTTTTCAAAATTTTACCTATATGCTATTGCCATGATATTTTTTGCCTTCGGTGAGGCATTCAGGACCGGAACACATAAGGCATTGATACTTGAATACCTTCGCCTTAATGATATGACATCAACTAAGGTTGAATACTACGGCAATACCCGTTCAGCCTCTCAATTCGGTTCTGCCATAAACTCATTGCTTGCCGCGGGTTTGGTATTTTATTGCGGTAGTTATAGATATATTTTTATAATAACCGTTATCCCTTATATTTTTAATCTTATAAATTTAGCAACATATCCGAAATATCTTGACGGTGATCTCAGAAAATTTCAAAGGGGAATGATAAAATCCCAAATGAGGTCTACATTAAAAGATTTTAGCGGGATTTTCAAAAATTTTGGTTCAATTAAAGCCATTTTAAATAGCTCAGTATATACATCTTTTTTTAAGAGCACAAAAGAATATCTGCAACCGATATTAAAATTGCTAACGCTTTCCATTCCTATATTTCTATCCTTAAAGAATATTAAAAGATCTTCAATAATAATAGGCATTGTTTATTTTTTTATATTTCTTTTGACCAGTTATTCTTCAAAGAACGCAGCGAAGTTCAGTAAAAAATTTAAAAATCTTGCGAGTGCAATTAATATTACATTTATAATCGGGATCTTTTCATTAATAATCATAGGGATATTGATTTATTTTAAGCTGAATATCTTGGCGGTAGTTCTATTTTTAGTTCTTTATATTTTAAATAATTTAAGACGACCAATGAATGTTGGATATATCAGCGATAAGATCTCACACAAAACAATGGCATCCGGATTATCGGTAGAATCCCAGGTTACAACCATTTTAATGGCAATATTGGCTCCCGTTGCGGGTTTATTTGCCGATCATTTTGGGATCGGTATTGCATTAGGGTTTATGGGACTATTGATGTTAATATCTTATTTTTTCGTTAAGATATAAATATAGTTGAGAGTTGAAAAACAGTATGCAGTAC
>JAGGYO010000154.1 GCA_021162505.1 bacterium | reverse complement strand
GAACAGGTCGAAGATCAAGATAAAATTCCATATTGGAACTGAAAACACTATATATATGCTTTTCAGAGGGGACCATTTTTCCAAAGAAAATTTTATAATGGACATATTTTAAAGTTCAACCAACTCTTGCAAAAAAGATAAAAAAAGAGTAAAATCATCTTATGGATATAGCTGAAAATGTTAAGAAAATCCTCAATGACATTCCCACGAATATTGAAGCGTTAGCAGCAGTGAAAACAAGATCTTGCCCTGAGATCAACCAAGCGCTAAATGCAGGGATAACAATTATTGGACAAAATTATGTTCAGGATGCACAAAGGACCCTTGACTGCTTAAAGTATCCATATAAATTCCATTTTATAGGGCATTTGCAAAGGAATAAGGTAAAATATATTATTGATAAGGTGGATATGATAGAGACCGTGGATAATATAAAATTGGCAAATATCATAAACCTGCAATCTGAAAAATATAATAAAATAAGCAATATTCTAATAGAGATAAACAGCGGGAATGAACCACAGAAAAACGGTGTTATGCCCGAGAATATAATTGATTTTATAAAGTCATTAGAGGAATTATCCAATATTAAAATATGGGGATTAATGACAATGGCACCATATTTTGAAGATCCTGAAAGAATGCGTCCTTATTTTAAATTGGCTAAGGAACTTTTCGAAGCAACCAAAGAGATAGAGCAGCAAAATTATAAAGCGAATATATTGTCAATGGGAATGAGTGATTCTTATAAAATAGCCATAGAAGAAGGTGCTAATCTTGTTAGAATAGGTACAAAAATATTTGGTCCAAGAAAATGATCGAGGAGGAGAAAATGGAAGAGGAAGTTAAAAAAGAGACCTTAGTTGAGGAAAAAGGTAAAAAGAAAAAAATAGGACTTAATTGGAATTCAATTTTAGTGTTTTTCCTACTGGGTTTCATTATAACATTACCCGGGATCTTAGTGAAACTGATACCTGCAACCTCCGGGAAGGTAGTGAAATTCGGTCACGAAATTTATGCACTGAAAGATAATGGAATAGTTTACCATTATAATATAAAGAATGAAAAAATAAAACTCATTGAAAAGGTCGGTAATGATGACGGTACTCTCTACCCTGATGCACAAATGCTTTTTGGAGTTGGTAAGATAATTGTGAACAAAGGAAATGTTCTTGACATAATTACCTATAACATTAAAACAAAAAAGTATGAATTTAGTGAAACAATAAAAATGGAGTAAATAATGAACTCATTAATTCCTATTATTTTTGGTTTATTATTTATGGCTTTCGGCTATGTTTTTTATTCCAAAAAAATTGCTAAGTTATGGGAAGTAAAAGACAATACTGAGGTTCCATCTAAAACAATGGCAGACGGAGTTGATTATGTGCCTGCAAAACATTGGCTGATCTTATTTGGTCATCATTTCGCTTCAATTGCAGGTGCCGGTCCAATTTTGGGACCCGTTATCGCCGCAATTGCCTGGGGCTGGGGTCCTGCATTTTTCTGGATAATATTCGGTTCGGTATTATTAGGCGGCGTACATGATTTTTCTGCATTGATCGTATCAATTAGAAGAAAAGGACATTCCGTGGGAGAAATTTCAGAGGAAGTATTATCCAAAGATATTAAGATCTATTTTTCATTATTTTTATGGTTCGCGCTCATTTTGATCGTTGCAGTCTTTGCAGCCGTTACAGCCAAAACATTCATATCGGATCCTCATGTTGTTATTCCAACCTTCGGTTTGATCGTAGTTGCAATTATTACAGGAGTTTTAATTTATAAATTGAAATTAAATTTCATAATATCAACGATCATTGGTTTAGCTTTTCTTGTGTTGAACCTTTATTGGGGGTATAAAATGCCTATTATTCTACCCAAAACAATTGAGATCATCGGCATAAATTTTACAAGTTTGCAAGTTTGGATAATGATCCTTTTGGTTTACGCTTATATCGCTTCGATTTTACCGGTCAATATACTTTTACAGCCCAGAGATTATCTATCAACCTATATTCTTTTCTTTATCTTGATCGTTGGTTATTTGGGTGTTTTTATTTCACATCCCACAATTCATACGCCGTTTTTTATAAAATTTAATTCGTCAAGTGGTTTAATGTGGCCCATGCTTTTTGTAATAATTGCCTGCGGTGCGATTTCGGGTTTCCATTCACTCATTGCATCGGGTACTACATCCAAGCAGATCACAAATACAAAATATGCCAGGCGTATCGGTTATGGTGCAATGATAATGGAAGGTGTTCTGGGACTTTTGGCGCTTTTTGCTGTTTCAGCAGGATTAAAATATGCGCAATACGGTCATTTAATGAAATCATCCGGCTGGATATCCACATTTGCAACAGGATATATGGAAATGGTAAAATCCATGTTCGGTAGAAATTTCGGATATCTTATTGCTATTGTTGCCATCAATAGTTTTGTTGCTACTACTTTGGATTCAGCAACAAGGATAAATCGTTATATTACGGAAGAACTGTTCATGGATCTTTTTAAAAAGAAACTCAATCGATATATCTCCACCGCTTTAGTGGTTTTAATAGCCGGTGTGTTCGCATTCGGTTCATGGCAAAAGATATGGCCTGTATTCGGTGCTGCAAATCAATTGGTTGCGGCTCTGGTCCTTTTGGTGGTTTCAATGATCCTAATTATAAAGAAGAGACAATACTTATACACATTAATTCCGGCTTTTTTTATGATCTTAACAACAATGTTCGCATTGGTACTTGAAGCATTTATGTTTTTTAAACAAGGTGCAAGTGGAATTATTTTAGGTGTTATCGCCATTATACTGCTTATATTATCATTTATATTCTTGATAAAAATTATCAAAATGCTCATAGGGGGAAAGTATGGGAAAAAAAGAATTGCTCCAACTCAAGGATGAGTTCGTAAAAAACACGGATAAGGGTTTTAAAAAGCTCATAAAGAACGAGGATAAATTTAACATTATTTATGCTCTCGGTGAATTATTGATAGATGATGATGACTTCATTTCAGCCAAAAAACTCTTTGAAAAGGCAATGGAAATGGCAGAAAAGGAGAAGAATTTATTGGAAAAGTATAAGTTCGTTCTCAATTATGCAAGTGTTGTAGAAAGTATGGAGGATATTGATGGTGATATCATCTATAAATTGCAGAAAGAGCTAGATAAAGCCGAAAAATTCTTTAAGGAAAAAGAAATCGATTTTCTACCAAAGGTCATTTTATTCAAGGGTATGATCGAAGTTGACTTTGAAAATTACGAAGAAGCTTTGCGGGAGTTTGAGGAGGGTATAAGATCGTATAATAAAAAGGACATAAAAGAAGATTCAATAAAGGGGTGGTTCTACTACTATAAAGCATATACTTTATATTTATCTGAAGAGAAGATCGAAGCTGCCGCTCTTGCGGATCTTTTGGATGAAGCAAATAAAATATTTAGAAAATATGAAGATGAAGAGGGTGAAGCCGCTATCCTTGAATTCCTCCAAGATTTAAATTAGGGGACGGTGGTTGACAAAGGGGACAAAGGAGGTTAAGATGGCTAGAAAAGCTCGAATAGATATTGCCAATTATTTTTATCATGTAATTGCTCGTGGACAAAGGAAAAATCCATTATTTTTTTCAAATGAGGACAGAGAAGAATTTATTGCTATATTAAAAGATCTATTAAAAATATTTGATATTTTAATCTATGCATTTGCTATTATGGGTAACCACTTTCATTTATTATTATATAGAGGTGAATCTTCCTTATCTCAATTTTTAAAGAAATTGGATACTCGTTATGCAATTCATTTTAATAAAAAATATGGTACCACGGGACATGTTTTTCAAGATCGACCGAAATCTTTTATAATATTGGATAATAAATATCTTGGTAATTCAATAAAATACATACATTTAAATCCTGAAAAAGCAGGAATGGTTGGTAATTATAATGAATATCTGTATTCATCAGCAAAATGTTATAATGATAATATAAATTGTGAAATTGTAACTAAACTCAAAATTTTCTCTGGCGAAACCGGGGTCTTGAAATATAGGGAATTTATGAAACAAGAAGGGAGTGATTCTTTGATAATGTATGAAGATGCTATTGGAACAGAGGAACTATATAAAAAACTTGAAAAAAGAGAACGGGGAAGGAATAATAGCTATAAGGGGG
>JAGGYO010000160.1 GCA_021162505.1 bacterium | reverse complement strand
CATTGAATATAGAAAAACGCACAAGGGATTTAAATATAAAAATGAGCTTTTGAATGTCAAAGGTATTGGGAAAAAAACTTTTGAACAAGCCGAAGGGTTCTTACGGGTCAAGAATGATGGTGTTCTTATTGAAAATACCGGTATTATTGAGGAGTATAAGCCTATAATAAAGGCATTGGAAAAAATGGAAAATAGCACAATAGATGAAATCTTAAAGAAACGAAGTGTTAGTGAAGACAGTATTCAAATATTAAAAGAGGATTATTCAATGTCGGCGCTGGATTATATTAAAAATGCGATTATTTATTTCGGAAATGATTTGAGGGATAAGAAAAAATATGAGGAATTCTTACCTGAAATTAAGCATTCAAGCGGGTTAAAAGAGGGTGATGTGATTAATGTAAGGATAAAGAATATTACTTCTTTCGGTGTATTTTGTGATACCGGTGCTCATTTTGATATTTTTGTTCCTGGCAATTTTTTGGACTCTGAACTATTCGCGGGAAAAATAATAAATGTCACCATAGAGAAAATAGGAAAAAAGGGTGTTTCCGGAAGAATTATTTAATAAAAGGGGAGGGATATGGAAAATTCAAAACTTGGAAATCTAAATTATTTGAAATTCATTTTTATTATGTTGTTTATTACTGTGGCTACAACGATTTTCGCTTGTTCTCCAATTGTTTCACTTACTTGGATTTATGGAATAGTAAATTTTATAACATTAATTCTTTTTATTCCCGTAATCATTGTGAAAGGATTGCTCTACTTTGCGTTGTCCAGAAAATTGCCATTTATTTCAACAATGATAAACATATTTTTAGCAAATATTTTCTCATCACTTATGGGAATCGCACTGGCTATTGCTTTTATAGCACCTTTTAACGCTATTTTTAGTTTGGTTTTTATATATATTTCTTTGATCAAAATCTTTAAGGATTTTAAAAATAGGAGGGTAACACCATTTAGAAAACATCAGATATATTTTATTTTTCTCATTATTCTATTTTGGATATTAAGTGTAGTTTTTTACGGATATGCAACTTATTTACTTGATAAAATGAACTTTTTTCTTTATTGGATCGTTAAATATGCCTATGTGTTTTTTGCCCTCTTCATAAATTTTCTTTTAACCGTAATCTGGGAAACATATGTATTCGATCTTTATTCAAAAAAGAAGTGTGATTATTTCAAATCTAATTCATCGTTCAATAATATGGCTATAATGAATATAATTATATTTTTCCTTACATATCTAATCATAGCACTTTTAGTTTTACCAATTCGAAACAATGACGCATTGTGGTTATTTTCATATTAAAATTTAGGGGAAGGTTCTCTACATATTTTATATAGGCCAAAAATAAATAAAAAAAATAGTACGATAGTTCCAATGCTATGGGTCTGAACATAAATGAAATAAAAATAATGAAAATTCGTAGTTTATTAGAGGTGAATATGAAGAAATATATTATATTTTTTATTTTACTTTTACTTATTGTTTCATGTAAAAAACCAGCAAAAAATATAGGTAAAGGTAAATTCCCCACAATGTCTGAGTCCATCTACACCATTGAAAAAGGCAGCATTTTAAAGAAAATCATGGAATCTGGAAATATACAACCTAAGAGTGTGGTCCAAATAATGTCAAAGGTCGGGGGTAAATTAGCTAAA
Source organism: bacterium (assembly GCA_021162505.1). Taxonomy (GTDB): domain Bacteria; phylum AUK180; class AUK180; order AUK180; family AUK180; genus AUK180. The sequence goes on along the minus strand of JAGGYO010000160.1, from coordinate 2,430 downwards.
TTTCTCATAAAGGAAGGTGATTCTGTTAAGGAAGGTCAAAAGATCGCTTTGATATATCCTGATATTAATGAAATACAGAGAATGAATCAAATTAAAAAGAATTATAAGATCGCAAAATTAGATTTCAAAAACATTGAAAAAAAATATTTATCATATAAGAAAATGATAAAAAAGGGTTATGTATCCCAACAGGATTATGATGAAGTTGAAAAGAATTATATAAACGCAAAGATGAGCTATGAAAATTCTAAATTGGAAATGAACTATATTTCTGATGTTAAAGAAGAAACCTATAATAATAATGTAGTATTTTCCATTGCATCACCTGCTTCAGGAACTTTTTATGGAAAAGCTGTTGAAGTTGGAGAATTTATTAGATCAGCCACTTCAAATTATGCTTCCGGAACTATATTAGGATATGTCGGAGATCTATCAACCCTGGAGGTTCTTATAAATCTTGACGAAGTTGACCGAAGATATGTAAAATTAGACCAGAACAGTATAATAACATTCGATTCAGTTCCTTTTTTTAAGACCAAGGGGATCGTGAGCTTTATCTCTTTGGGAGCATCTGTTATTGGCGGGTTTAATGTTTTTTCTGTAAAGGTAGATCTTACGGAAAATTCACATAAGATAAAACCGGGCATCAGTGCAAATGTTGATATTATTATTATGAAAAAAGAAGGAGTATTAAAGATCCCGAAATCAGCTGTGAAGTGGGATAAAGGTAAATCTTTTGTTAAAACGGAAAATGATGAGATCAAATATATAACCATAGGAAAGGGTGATGACTATTTTTTTGAGGTTAAAGAGGGATTAAATGCAGGAGATAAAGTAAAATATATTAAGCCAAAAAACTTCTCTCACGGGTCATTTAATTCCAAGAGTTTTCACAAATGAAAAAAATAATAATAATCCTCATTGCTCTCTTAGGCATAAGCGCTATCTATGCTAAGGCAACCGGTAATAACAATATTTTGTTGAAGATAAAATCAAATTATGGAAAGCAGCTCTTTATTACTCATGGAGATAAGGCAAAGATCGGTGTCTCTCTTGATAAAAATATCTTTGTTTTTTCGAATTCATTGGATGAAGATGAAACAATATTTGATTTAAAAGGGAAGGCATATGATTCAAATGATTTTAAGTTTGTTGGTATGTCCAAGGGTTTATTTTTTTATAAGAATAGGACGCTAAAGAATTATAGAATGATCAATTTTGTAAAAGGACATGATCTTGGAACAAAAGAGAACCTTCATATATTGATCACTAAGAATGAAAGGTTCATTATTATAAGCGGAAGTATTTCACTGAATGAAACAGAAGATATAATAAATTCTAAAAGAGGTGCGTTCATATTCTCAAATCAAGGTATTATAATAGGGATCTTAGCGAAAAAGAATATTAAAGACCTTCTTAAAGAGATCATGTTCAATTTCAATTCAAATGATAAATTTGAAATCGGAATTGATTCTTATTTTAAAGGTAATTTCACAAAAATTGAGGATATGTGGTCCTTGTATAATAAAGTAAAGGAAATGCGCCGTGGCTGGCTTGGAATAACTTACTCGCTTTCAAATGATTATGTGCGGATTGAAAAGGTTGTAAAAGATTCGCCTGCTGAAAAATACGGTTTAAAGGGAAATGATATCATACTTAAGATTGAAGGCAAAGAAGCGAATGTAAATAATCTTGTGAATATAATAAAATCTAAAAAACCCGGTACAGAAGTTAAACTAACCATTAAAAGAGGTAAAAAAATATTAGTAAAAAGAGTTGTATTAGGAGAAAAGAAATTACATTTTCATAAAAATATCATTATAAATACAAAGTCAATACCTGATAAGAGCGATGTAAAAGAAAAACTTCAAAAGTTGCAAAAGGAATTGAACGAGTTAAAAAAAGAATTAGAAGAGTAAAACAAATATTGAAAGAATAAAAGCTTAACAAGAAAGGCTCTAAACTGAAATGAGGGGGTAAAATTTTGTGAAATTTAATAAAGTCAAAGTTAAATGGAATAATCACAGAGCACGCCTGTCTGCGTGCGTACACGCACAGGCAGGCAGAGCACACTGAGAATAAAAAAAGTCATCCAGAAGAGAGGTGCCTGTGCTCAGGGTTTACCCGTGAGGTGCCTGGCTGAGGTGCCTGGATCACTATACTTGTGTGCCTGGCTCCGAATAGCGCGTAATAATCTCATTTTTCCCCGTCATTATCGTGCTTGACACGATAATCCAGTATTTCTTTTCTTAAAACTAAATACTAATAATTCAAAACTTCTTTCATGTCTCCGATTCCATTTTATGAATATAGCAACCAACAAACAAACAGAGAGATAATATATTCGGATATAATTGGAATTAAGAAAAACAAAAAAAAGTTTGACTTCAAATTTTAAAGTGATATAATTAAGTGTATGAGATTAAAGAT
>JAGGYO010000208.1 GCA_021162505.1 bacterium | reverse complement strand
CTTATAAAAGATCCTCTGAGCTTTCAGGGATTTTTAATATTCATTTATTATATAATCCTTTTTAAGAATTTTAGAATAATTAAAGGGTGGATATACCTTGGCATCAATGTATTATTGAACTTCGCTATGTATATATGGCTTTTCAATACTATTCATTTTTTCGGGCAGATCAATATCATTATTTCCATGTTCGCCATTCTTTTGATAGCAATTTATCTGTCTTTTTATCAACAGCTTTTTTTTATTCTTTTAAAAAAATTTGAAAGATTTATTATCTTTGCCCCTTTTGTTTATGTATTTATCGAAACATTGAGAGGATGGTTTCTTTCCGGTTTTACATTTAATTTGATCGGCTATTCTCTTTATAAATTAAGATTTTTAATATATCCTGCTCGGATCTATACGGTATATGGTGTAGGATTTTTTATTATTCTTATTTCATTATTGATAGGTTATAAATTAACAAAAAAACAGAGAATAATTGTTTTCTTATTCCTTTTCATATATTTTCTTCCCAGCCTCTTTATTACCTTTGAAAAGAACAAATATCCCAATATCAACACAATAATTCTTGAGACCAATTTCCAGCCGGAAGACAAGAGAACGGATAATTTCGGCGTTTTTAAAAATTATCATCTTGATCCAACTAAAATTTTATTGAGTGCATTAAATACAAAACCTGATTTGATCGTTTGGTCAGAAACCGCAGTACCCTTCATCCTGAACAAAAATTATTATATACAGGAAACATTGAAGGAATTTACCAAGAACAATGAACTTTCACTTGTTTTCGGAGGTGAGTATTTTGATGGAAAGCATTTTTTTAACTCCTCCTATTTTCTTCAAAACGGTGAGATCAAAGATAGATATGATAAAAAACATCTTGTGATCTTTGGTGAATTTTTCCCAATGAAAAGCATTTGGCCCTTCAATAAATTGTACGGACAATTCTCAAGCTTCACCCCTGGGAAAGAAATAAAAATATTCAAAGTAAATAATATAGGGATATTCACGCCTATTTGCTATGAGATAGCATTCGGAAATATTATAAATAAGGCAAAGAAAAAAGGCGCAAAGATAATTATCAATATCTCAAATGACGGATGGTATGGTTACTCATCGGGACCGTATACCGAAATGGCATTTGCCGTCTTTCGGGCTATTGAATCACGGGTATATGTAATGCGTGCAATAAACCGTGGCTGGGCAGTAATTGTTACACCGAAAGGTAAGGTCCTTTTTAAAAATCCCCCTCAAAATCCCGGATTTATTTTTGTAGATCATTTAAATAAAGTAAGTTTTTATAAAGCAAATATGAAGTAAGTGAACCTACACCTCCGGGAACCGGAGTTACCATAACATCAAGCCTGCTTTCTTCAAGATCATTCATATCCACATCGCCGGAAAAGCCGTTTTCTATTCTATTTATCCCAACATCAACTATTAATTGACCAGTTCGAAACATTGAACTTTTAAAAAAATTACCCCTTCCTATGGCACAAATAACTATATCTGCCCTTTTGATCTTTTGTGGAAGATCAACGGTTTTTGAATGGCAAATAGTTACAGTGGCATTTTCTGATAAAAATAAAGGGATTAGGGGTTTGCCTACTCTCAATGATCTCCCTACAATAACGATATCCTTACCTTTTAGCTCATTATGAAAATGATCTTTTGCAATATAAAAAGCACTTAATGCTGTAGCCGGTGCAAATTCTGTTTTTAAGCCTGCAAACAGATGTCCCAGGTGAAGGATATTTGACGCATCCACATCTTTTTCAAATGGGACCATTTCCAACTCTTTTCCTGAAATGTATTCCGGGTATGGAGCCAAGGGTAATATTCCTGTAAATTTCTCTAATTTGGAATTAAATAGTTCCATCCACTCGTTTTTGCTATTATAATGTATCAATTCTACCTTAAAACCTAATTTAGTACCTTTTTTTATTAATGAATCAGCATAATATATCGCATCCGGCCCTTCTTTTCCCAAAAGCAAAGCAAGTGATAGGGTTTTCTCAAGGGTAGATACTTTTTCTGCAATATCCGATTTTACCTTTTTTAATAGAGGTTTTACATTATATTTTTCCATATTATTATACTTTTTGTCTATTCTCCGAACATCTCGACTTTTTTCAAAAGTATTTCCCATTTTTCAATTACCTTCTTTTGAATATAGTCAATATCATCTTTTTGTAAATGTTTAAATCTTCCCTGCAATTTTAAATATTCTTCAACAGGTTTTAATTCTTTGGGTTTGATACTTAACTTATATTTACCGTTCACCACTTCATATAGAGGGAAAACGCCTGTTTCCACTGCCAATTTAGCCAATTTTACCGTCATTGCGGGATCTGATTTCCAGCCGGTTGGACACGGCGCAAAAACATGCATGAACTTAGTCCCTCTGATCTCTTTTGCTCTTTTATATTTTTTCACCATATCTTCTGCATAAGCAATTGATGTTGTAGCCAAATATGGAATACCATGGGCAACAAGGATAGAATCAATATCTTTTTTCTCACCCTTTTTAAAATGTTTTACCGGTGTAGTTGTTGTCCACGCACCATGGGGTGTTGCTGACGATCTTTGAATTCCTGTATTCATATATGCTTCATTATCATAAACCGTATATATCAAATTATCATTTCTTTCCGCAGCACCTGAAAGTGCTTGGATTCCAATATCAAAAGTTCCGCCGTCGCCGGCCCAAGCCATTACAGTAGTATGATCGTTACCTATTGCCTGAATTCCATTGGTTATCCCGGATGCAACGGCTGCCGCGGTCTCAAATGCGGTGTGGAACAGAGGAACTTGTGTTGCAGAATATGGGAAAGGTCCGTCTATTACCGACCAACAGCAAGCGGGGAAATCTAAAATTATATCTTTACCCAGGGCTTTCAAAGCATATCGCATGGCAATGGCAGCACCACAGCCCTGACAAGCAAGGTGACCGGCTTGCATTATCTCTTCTTCCGGTATAGTAATTGTTAATTTCTTTTTTTCCTGATTCATTTCTTCTCTCCTATAAAAAATATTTTATTAGGTTCATTGTCTTCCGCTGTTTTAACTATTTCTCTTATTGTCTGAATGGAAACATCGCGGCCGCCAAGGCCTGCTATCATTCCATAGGTAGGAACGAAAAGGTTATAATCAAAAAGAGACGCTTTTGTTTCCGAATAGAATGCTCCTTCTTTTCCATAGGATATACTTCTGTCAACAACAACGATCTTTTTTGCATTCTTCAAATGTTCATAGACCTGTTCATCCGGGAATGGTCTTAAATATCTTATCTTTAAATTTCCAACTTTTTTGCCTTCTGCTCTTAATCTGTCCACCGTTTCCTTTGCAGTTCCTGCAATGGTTCCGTGTGTTACAAGAATAATATCTGCATCTTCCGTTTTATACGCTTCGGTCATATCATAATATCTGCCGAATTTATCTCCGAACTCTTTACCCACTTCTTGAATTTTTCTCTTAGCTTTGATCATTGCTTTATGGATCTTTACAGTAAATTCATAATAATATTCGGGTGATGTTAAGGCGCCAAAAGCATGTGGGTCATTAACATCAAGTTTGTATTTAGGATCATAAGGAGGTAAGAATTTCCTTACATCCTCAGTATCTATCATCTCCACGATCTCTGATGTATGTGAAAGGAAAAATGCATCCAAATTCACCATGGTAGGTAATAATATGCCGGGGTCTTCACTGATCTTGTAACCCATAAGTATCGCGTCGTAAACTTCTTGATTATTTTCAACATAAACTTGCATCCAACCTGTATCTCTTTGTGAAATTGAATCGGTGTCATCAGCCCATATTGACCAACCGGGTCCTACGGCTCTATTAACATTTGACATTACAATAGGTAATCTTGCTCTTGCCGACCAATGCAATACTTCCGACATAAGTAAAAGACCCTGTGATGATGTAGCTGTAAAACTTCTAACGCCTGCGGCTTCCGCTCCCATACAAGCTGCCATTGCCGAATGTTCGGATTCAACTTTTACAAAACTCGCCTTCAATTCACCATCTGAAACAAGTTCCGACAGTTTTTCAACCACCAGAGTTTGAGGGGTGATTGGGTATGCTGCGATAAATTTTACTTCTGCACTCAAAGCACCATAAGATGCGGCAAAATCTCCGTTTATAACTACTTTTTTCATTTACAGCTCCTATCTTTTCTCATCTACTTTATCAATTGCATTAACCGGACATTCAACTATGCAGATACCACATCCCTTGCAATAATCATATATTATCTTCGGCGGATTTGTCGGTGTAATTGCCGGTTCCGGACAAAATTTCCAACATATACCGCAACCAATACATTTGTCTTCATTGATAACGGGTTTAAAGGTTCTCCAAGATGCCGTCTTATTGGTCAAAGTGGAACCAAAAGAAACTACCATTTTGGGATATTCTTCCGTTTTATTAAATTCATATTTTTTTTCTTTATCCATATCGTTCTCCTATTTTACATTATTAAAGGTGTCTTCTGCAGCAGCAGCATTTTCTTCCTTATATCTGGGGATGGTATCGATGATGGCTTTTTTTACCGCATCTATTGAAACCAAACCGGTAACCTTGGCAATGGCGCCGACGATCGCTGTATTGACAATTGGCGCGCTTGCACTACCGAGATGAAATTTCAATGCAATAGCCGTAGCATCAACGGTATATACTTGGACCCCGTTCTTATTGTGAAATTCAAAATCAGAAGGATCTTTTGTTGAATTAATAACGATCTTCCCATTATCCTTTATCCCTTCAATTATATCTATGCCTTCCGCACCAACCAATGTAGGGTCAAGCACGATCAATACATCGGGTTCGTAAATATAAGAATGCACCCTGATGGGATCATCGCTTATTCTTGTAAATGCTTGCACGGGAGCGCCTCTTCGTTCAACACCGAAAAATGGGAAAGATTGAACGATCTTACCATCATAAAATGCGGCTTTAGCCAAGATTTCAGCTGCCTTTACTGCACCTTGCCCGCCACGACCATGTAGTCTTATTTCTATCATATGACCTCCAATTATCTTAATATTTAATGATACCACTTTAAAATTTTAATTCAAGTATTTTTTTATTTTTTTTTAAAAATCTTGATTTATTAATAGCAAAATAGTATAATCCATAAGGAGTTAGTAGAGAGTATTTATGAAAAATATGAGAAGTGTTTTCGTAATATTGATTTTTTTTGTCGCTGTTTCTACCATTTCAAGCAGTGATCATTATAATATCTACCTTAAGAATAAAAATATTTTTTATGGTGAATTATTGGAATTGATTCCAAATGAATCCGTCACCATCAAGACGCTTGGCAGAAATATTCTATGCTTCAAATGGGAGGATATTGAAAAAATTAAAAAAGTTGAAGAGACCAATATAAAAAATGTTGAAAGAACAAATAATAAGGGAATATATGGAAAGTTTAAAAAACTACATCTTCTCTTCAATCTTTTTGGATTTGAAACGGAAAATATAGAAGGTTGTAATTTTTCTATGGAGTTTCCATTTAAGAAAAACAAATACGGATTTTTTTTTGCGGAATTTGGATTTTTAGCAGATAACTCTCTTTTTTCCATGTTAAATATTACTTTGGGATATAAGATCTTTGATACATCTAAATCTATATCTCCCATATTTTCCGGAGGGTTGGGTTATTATTTATCCGGAGATGGCTATTATTCAAATGAGTCCGGATTATTGATAGATCTAAAAATAGGTTTAAATCTTTTAAATGCAAAATACGGTGTTTTCCAGTTATTGTTAGGGTTAAAGACATACTATTATAGGTATGGTTACAGCACATGCAACACGATATATGAAAATTGTGATGCTATTTGGCATACCACAAGTGAATCAGAGTATATTTTTACATATGGGGTTGCTTT
>JAGGYO010000259.1 GCA_021162505.1 bacterium | reverse complement strand
GTGCTAATAGAGATAAAATGACAGATATATTCCATCATTATTATTTAAAAAGATATATCGATTCCCTTATTGAAAATGATGTTCCTTTCTCTTTGATCATGTTCGATATAGACCATTTTAAAAAAGTGAATGATACATATGGCCATCAAACCGGTGATATTGTATTAAAAAAATTCGTGGATATATTAAAAAAGAATTTACGGCTTGATAAAAGCGATGTGTTGGGAAGATATGGCGGAGAAGAATTTCTTGTAATATTAGTAAATAAAAACAAGAAAATTGCCTTCAACATGGGAGAAAGGGTTAGAAAAATCACAGATAAAACCACATTGACCGCGGTCAACGGTAAAAAATTTTCTATAAATATAAGTGGCGGAGTCAGCACATATCCAATGGATAATAAAGAAGGATTCGGCATAATAGGGGCATGTGATATCGCTCTTTATAATGCCAAACATAATGGAAGAAATCAAATATATATTTACAATGGAGGCACAAAATGAAAAAATATTCAATGTTTCTTATCTTATTTGCCGTAATATTATTAATAAATTTAACGGGCTGTAAACCGAAGAAAAATATATCCAATGACCTAACGCATATTGAATTTAACGATTATCCTATTGTTAATGATATAAAAAGGAATATTGTCCTTGTCTCTACTAAAGAAGGTATAAATGTAACAGTAAAAGATCTATACTTGTGGCTTGATCTTTTCTATTCAGGAAGAAAAAATGAGATCTTGTCTAATAGGCAGGAATTAGAAAATCTTGTCAATAAGATCATGGATCAAAAGATCGGAGTTTACATAGCAAAAAAAAGAGGTTATGACCGCGATACGGAGTTTTTACAAAAAATTGATCTGTTGAAAAAAAATATGGAATACAGAACCGAGGTGAACCTTATCAAAAAACTTATTACATTAGAAGTAGAAAAGAGAATAAACACATCAAGAAGTGAAGTAAAAAAATATTATTTAAAAAATAAGAAAGATTTTGATAGATACTTTGTCTATATTATCCGTACTGAATGTTACTCCAGTAGTCCCGAAGACGAAAAGCTTAAGGCATATAACAAGATTCAGAAAGCTTATGCAGAATTAGCACAAGGTGGAAATTTTGTTAATATTGCAAAGAAATATACTGAAGGAAATCCGCAATGGGTGGGAACAGGTGGATTGATCGGGTGGATTTATTTAGGTACAAGATCAAAAGAATTCGATAAGAACCTTTTGAAAATGAAAGTAAAAACATTCTCAGAACCTTTCCTTACTCCCGAAGGTTATAATATAATTTATGTTAAGGATATCCAAAAATTTGCAGAGAGGTTTAACTATATAAAAAATGTTTATTACGATAAAATGATTATTAAACTTAATCCTATTGTTAAAGGAAAAATTTTAGAAAAATACAAAAGAACATTTTCACTAAAAAATCTAGATTACTTTATTAGAGGAGATTATAATAAGGTCAATAGTGACTCTCTTTTGAATACAAAAACAAAGAATGTTAAGGAAAATAAATAGAAACTATTTTTTTCTTCTTATTTTAATATTGAAAGCGCAGGCATCACCACAATATTTTTGGGGTTTATTTATTTTTATCATTTTCCTCATGGGGTTCGCCATTTTCTACTTTTTACCCATGAAAGATGTAAAAATTAGGGAATTAGGCGGGATCAACGGTTTGGAAGAAGCAATTGGCAGATCTACGGAAATGGGGAAACCCATCCTTTATGTCGCAGGGTTAAAACCAATACCGGCCGTATCAGCAATTGCTGCAATGAATATATTGAATGAAGTTGCCAAAATATCAGCTCGATATTCTACTCCCATAATTTCTCCCCATAATAATCCTGTAACAATGCTTACTGCTAAGGAAGAAATAAAAGAGGGATTTTTGCAAGGTGGAAACCCCGACCTTATTAATACCAGTAAGATCTTTTATATAACCGATTCCACTTTTCCTTATGCGGTTGCAGTAAATAGTTTAGTAAATGAAACGAAACCGGGTGCCATATTTTATATGGGAACATTTTATGCAGAGTCATTGATCCTCACAGAGCATGCACAAGGCACAGGTACCATACAAATTGCAGGAACTGATTCAGTGGCACAACTTCCTTTTTTTATTGTAACCTGCGATTTTACATTAATGGGAGAGGAGTTATTTGCATCAACTGCCTATATAAAAAAAGATACTACATCATTAAAATTTCTGTTCCTCACTGACATTTTAAAAGCATTTATTATCTTATTGATTATTATTTATAATATAGGACATATTTTCTAAATGAAAGAATTCATAGCATTAGGAATAGTACTTATTGGCGGGATCTTTATGGCTTTTCAATATTATCTGCACATCCCATTGATGAAGGATCTATATAATACATTTCTTGATTGGGGTATCGTGATTTCGGTCTTTGCTCTTTTTATTGGCATTAAATCCCTTTTACAAAGACAAATAAGAGAGATAAAAGAAAAAAAAGAACATCTGATCTTCCCTCTTACTACAATTATATCCTTCGGTGTGGTCATTATACTTTGGCTCATCTGGGGAGCTAAAAAGGATAGCCCTCCCGTTAATTTCATATATACCACTTTTCAAGTACCGTTGCAGGCTACAATATTTTCCCTCTTGGCATTTTATATAACATCGGCTTCTTACAGGGCATTCCGAGCAAAGAACTTTTCAGCAACTATCTTACTCATAACTGCTTCTATTGTTATTATAGGCAGGATACCCCTTGGTGATTATTTGGCAAAGATAACTATCATTAATGTGGGAAAACATTCTTTTTCTCTATTAAATTTTCCTCAATGGGTACAATGGATATTAAATGTTCCCAATGTCGGTGTAAAGCGTGCTTTTAAATTCGGTATAACTATTGGAATTATTCTAACTTCCTTTAAAATAATTTTCGGTGTAGAAAAGAATTGGTTAAAATGAAATTACCTAAACAGATCGTGTACACATTATTATTGATATCTCTTATTATTCCATTGGTTCTCGGTATATCTATGGAAATAAAACCTACGCTTCCTGTGATCAATTTTTATAACGCTTTAAATAAATTACATAGTGGAAATTTTGTTATTGTATCTCTCTCCTATGATCCTTCTACAAAAGCGGAATTGACACCCATGCTGAAAACATTAACCTATCATTTATTAAAAAGAGGGATTATTCCTGTCTTTATGAACCTCAAAAATATTGCCATCGGGGATCTGGGTTATAAAGTGGTGAAAACAATAGGGGAAGATTTAAATAAAAAAGAAAATAAGGATTTTTATTATCTTGGGTACGCACCCGGAGATAATATGGCAGTTCAGAAAATGGGTGAAGACTTCTTTAAGGTATATGATCATAACTTTCACGGAGACCTTCTTGACAAATACGAGATCCATGATAAAATTAAGGTATTAAAGGATTTCAAATATCTTATAGATATCTCCGATGGGAATTCCACAATAGATTATTTGACATATGTTAATACAAAATACAAAGTGCCTATGATCGCCGGAGTTACAGCTGTCATGGCAAGTGAATACTATCCCTATATTCAATCCAAACAACTCTTGGGATTATTAGGAGGACTAAGAGGGGCTGCTGAATATGAGACTCTTCTTGATATTAATGGAGATGCAAGGAAAGGGATGTCTGCTCAAACCTTTGCACATATTCTCATTCTATTCCTGATCATTTTAGGTAATATTGAATTTTTTTACTTTAGAAAAAAGAGGAAAAACGGTAATGCTGATTAATCTAATAGTTCTTTTCCTAATTCTTTCCATTTACTCATTTTTATATAAGGATAATGTTTTTTTTAAATTTACAGAGCGATTCGTTGTTGGTATTTCTGCTGCATATGGTTTTATCAAATTATTTCAAAGGGGATTTATTGATAAACTCTATATTCCCTTATCTCATGGTAATTTAGCTGTAATATTCCCGGCATTATTAGGCTTACTATTCTTCGGAACTCTTAATAAAAAGACAGCGTTCTTAGCGAAATTTCCCTTAGCATTCCTTTTGGGTATCGGAGCAGGACTGGAGATCGGACCGCGTATTGAGACAGATATAGTAAAACAGATCTATACCACTATAATATACTCTCCTCATAGTCCGTGGTTCACCATATTTAATAATATCATTATTATAATAGCGCTATTTGCTACCATGTACTATTTCCTCTTTGTTTTAAGAAAGAATAGACCAATTGATAGAATAATAAGTAAGACCGGCATTTTCTTTTTAATGGTTGGATTTGGCGCATCTTTTGGATATACTATAATGGCTAGGATCTCGCTTTTAATAGAGGTCATCAAGACGGTGATACATTTCTTCTAATTTTCAATTTATATTCCGTCATCCAGAGGGATTTCACCGCAGAGACGCGCGTCTGCATGCGGACACGCACAGACAGGTGTCTCTGCGGTGAAAATATTTAGTATTGTATTGTGTTTTTTATTTTTTTCTGATCTTTACTTCTTTTCAATCTTTTTTGAAATAGGTCCGGTAATACACTTGCCGTTAAAAACAGCACCTTTGTCGATCTGTAAAAGTTCGGCTTCAATATCTCCAAAGACCTTTGCCGTTGAATTCAATTCAAGATAATTTTTTAATTTAAGATTTCCCTCTATTGTCCCGCCTATAACACCTTGGGATGCAGTAATATTTCCTTTGATAGAACCTTTATCACCAATAATGATCATGCCGACACAATTAATATTCCCAATGATCTCTCCATCGATCCTAATTGAACCTTTGGATTTGAGGTCTCCTGTAATCTTTGAATCATTTCCAATTGTAAGGTCTATTTTTTCATCTACATCTTTCATTCGTCTACTCCAAAGTGCGATCAAGAATAAAATTCATTGGGTTTACGGGCTTATTGTTTATTCTCACCTCATAATGAAGATGAGGTCCCGTAGACCATCCGGTACTTCCTCTTGAACCAATTACTTGTCCTCTTTTTACGAACTGTCCGATCTTTACTGAAATACTATTTAAATGAGCATATCTAGTGGAAAAACCAAAACCATGGGTCACTTCAATTAATTTACCATAGCCATAAGGATTATTTTCTGCTCTTGTAATAATACCGTCTGCAGTCGAGACAAGAGGAGTGCCAATGGGACCGGCAATATCAATGCCTTTATGAAACTCTTTTTTACCGGTCAATGGATTGGTTCTCCATTGAAAGCCCGAACTAATATAACCCTTTAAAGGCCAAATGGATGGTGTAGCAGCAATCAAAGAATTATTTTTTAATATATAATCTTTAATTCTAATAAAATCAGCTTCCTTATTAGATATTTCTTTTGTCAAATTAGTAATAAGGTTTTCTCTGATCTTCGTAAGGTTCTTTAAATTATTATTTTGATAAAGAGAGTAAAAATCAGGTCCGCCTTTTGAATTCTTAACATCCGTTTTTAATCCCATAATATTGTTTATCTGCTCTTCATATACCTTGACTTTTTCAAGACTGGAGAGTACTGTCGATAGGTCCTTTGCGATTTTTTCATTCTGACTTTTTAAGATTTGGTTTTCTTCTACTATTTGAACATAGTCGGATAATTGAGATTTGGTATGAATATAATCATAGGAAAAATAAATAGCCAGAAGACCGGTAATGACCACAGCAATTGTAAGTAAGAGCTGCATATTTTTAGACATAAAATATTTCTTAATATTCCCTTTACCTTTCGGTATAATAAGAATTTCTCGGTTTCTAAACTTCATCTTTCTATATTAAAACATATTTTATTTTAAAAGTCAAGTGTTTTTCGAATTTTTTCACAATTTTTAAATATTTAGGTTATAATTTTTAGGGCAAACAACTTCATAAGATATATTTCCTTTGATCTTATTTTTAGATTTAATATTTAATTTCCACTTTATAATTCCTGTATCCTTATTAATTTCGTATCCCGTTGGAGTAATATCAATTTTTTTTACAACGATCTTGGAATCTTGCGAAACGGGTATTCTATCATAAACAATAACCTCATAGTTATTACCGGAAATATTTGATATGGACATTTCATATTTCAAGGTATACTTTTTCTTTGCAGATACAAGAGTAGATGGTGAATATTTTCTTTTTAATAATTTAAATTTCACCTTGAAATAATTAACCGGTCCTAAGTCCATACTGAATTTTTCGCCGGGTAAGATATTTTTTAAATAATACTCACCAATATAGTTTTGACCGTAATAGATAGATACTTTTCCCGGTAATACGGGAGCAATACCCTTGTTTTCGGATTTTATCTGTGCATAAACCTTCTTATCCAATCGTGGAACAGTGGTATAAATGGTTTTACCCTTTATAGTTTGCGATTGCAAATAAACATTTTTGGAACTATTGTCACTTGGGACACTGTACTTCGCTTTTGTTCTATACTCAACAGTATAAGCATTCTCAATGATGGCAGGAGCGGCGGTAACCCCTATTGATGCATCCAATGATTCCTCTTTATCCATAGCCATCGCTGCGGGACGCGAAGATTTATAGGCACTTTTTTTCCTGCCCCCTAAGGTATATTTATTTCTATAAACAATATTTCTTAGATATTGAGAAGTGATAATGGGGGATTTCAAACTATAATTAGGCATTGAGGTGGATAGTATCAAAGAAACATTTTTCCAATTTTCCCCTGTTCTTTGAGACACCTTTGCGTAATACTCCATCTTTATATCCTTTTTATTTGATGAAAGATACAATCTATAGGAAGGTGACCAAGATGCCGAGTAGGCAATATATTTTACTTTGAAAGTAAAGTTCTTCTTCAAATATGCATATCCTGTAATATAGATCCTTCGATCTATTTTCTTTTGCGAAACTATTTTTGAAAGAAGCCGGTTATAATAACCTATTTTCTCATTGTATTTTGCTATTTGTCTTTTATTATTATTTATTGCATTCAATGTATCTGTATATTTTTTTAATATAAATGATAAACTCTTCGTTAAATTATCAATATTCAAGGAGGTTTTTGTAAATTCTTTCTTTGATATTTCCTCTAATTC
>JAGGYO010000357.1 GCA_021162505.1 bacterium | reverse complement strand
GGACATGGAAAAACAAAATGATAAATTCTTATTTGGGGAACAATCAGGATTTCTTTTTTTATTGGTTCCCATTTTCCTTTTTTCACAATTATTTTTCGGTAGCATGGATTTCTCCGGAAAGATAATTTTTTCGATTGTGATTTTGATCTATACCCTGTTCATTGTATCCTATTTTATTGGTAAAAGAGAATTTTTATTAACAGGGCTTATGAAGCTCTATATCTTTTCTTTGCTTTTACTTCTTTTATATCTAATAATAAGCACATTTTACATTAGTACAGTTAAATTTGATGCGATTTACTCCTTTCTATATTCTTTTTCCATAATTGCATTTGCTATATTCTTTATTCAATTGAAAGCTAATATTTATTTCATAAATGTGATAATTGTTTTCTTTTCTTTTATTCAAATGATAGCCGGACTGATTCAGATGATCTTTCTTCATACCCCTCCCATTGGGTTATTTTATTCCCCAAATTTCTTTGCAGCATATCTATTATTGTCTTTTTTTGCAGCAATATCATTTTTCCTTGCCGCATCAAACAAAATAAAAATATGGTTATTGATATATTTATTGGTAAATTTCACTTTTATTGTTCTATCCGGATCAAGAGGCGGCTTTATTGCCTTCGTAATTGTTTTCTTAATATATCTTATAAAACATAAAAAATTACTCTTCCTATTGATATTGATCGCATTTGCTTCAATTCTGATCTTTTCATTTAAAAACCCTATAAAAGAAAAATTCCTTAATAAAAAAGAAGCATTTAATTACGAGAGGGTCAATATTTGGAGAACAGGCATTGATATTGTAAAGGAAAATCCAATATATGGAGTGGGAATTGGAAATTATAAATATTTTGCTCTATCACATCGATACCCATCCAAAAACTTTTTCTTAAAATACTCAAAGGTACCGTCCCATGCTCATAATATTTTTATTTATATCTTTTCTGAAACAGGAATAATTGGTTTGATCTTATTAACCGTCATTATCATTTCGCTATTTCCCTATTTTAAGTTCAATACTGCTTTCTTCGGTGTTATTGCCATTTTAATTGATTCTCTCTTTAATGATATCCTTCTTTCTCCTGCGATCTTACTTCCCGTGATCTTATTGTTTCTATCTTCCTTTCATATAGATATCTATATTAAAAAAAATTTACAGCCGAAAAAATGTTTTTACTTTATAATATCATTCATTTTTCTTATTATTATTTCATACTTGCTCCTATTCGCTACTGAATCAATATTCACATATAGAAATATGGCGAGTAAGACCATTAGTGATCTGACTTTTTCCTATGGATTACCTAATAGAAGAAGAGCTATATTCGCAAATACTTATGCCAAAACAAGAGATGTTGAAGCAATGAAGAAATACATTGTTGAAAGCGAGTTAATATTAAAAAGAAATCCATTTATGATGCCTGTTAGAAAAGATCTTATAATCTTCTTAGCCAATATCTATAAACGATCGGGTAAATTTGAGATCGAGTTGAATAGTGAAATTAAAAATCTTATAGAATTGTCCCCTTATGATGTGCTCAATTATGAGTTCGCAGGGGATATTTACAGAGAATTAAATAAAAAAACCCTAGCTATGAAGTACTATAAATCTGCGTTTACTCTTGAACCTAACTTTGCTCGGGCTATCTATAAGTTCGCAGAGTTGGAAAATGCTCCTTCCTTAAAAAATAAAGCTGGGAATATTTTAATCAAATATAAAGATAGCATAAATAAATACAGATCAATGAAATATGTTGAGAGGATATTTTTTGGAAATGGAGGTTGAAATGCTGAAAAAAGTTTTGGTTTTATTTTTTATAATTACTATTTTTTCTTTTATGTGGAGTGAGTCCATATCTGTTGGAAGTGATGATAAACTTATCATAAAGATAAATGTTTGGGGACAAGTTCAAAAGCCCGGGCAATATGATGTTGAATACGATTCCTCTATCATTCAGGCGATCTCTAAAGCCGGGGGATTCAATGATTATGCACATTTAGGAAGGATAAAAGTGATCAGAATGGTAAAAGGGAAAAAAAAGATAATCAAAGTAAATATAAAGAACTATTTAAAAACACTGGAAACCAAGAAATTACCAAAATTGGAAAATGGTGATATTATTTATATTGAAAAAAATGCAAAAAAGGATTGGGTGAACTTTGTTACTTTCGTTTCTCAAATCGCCATTATAGTAAATGTAATTTATATTCTCGTAAACAGTACAAAATAGAATGCTCATCCCGTTAACGGATAATCACTTTCATTCAACATTTTCGCAAGATGGAAGCTCTTCTTTAAATGCCATTATCGAAAGACAATATCAATTCGGATTAAAGGTCGTGACTAATACAGAACATTATGATGCCGACCCTCAGGATTCCGGTTTTGGTTTCTATGACTATGCAGCTATTGAAAAGGAGATACTTAGATTAAGAAAACTCTATCCCATTACAATTTTACACGGCGTAGAAATAACCTATCAAAAGAAATTTTTAGATCAAATAAACGAGTTTTTAGACAAATATAAATTTGATCTCATTATCGGTTCGATCCATTATATAGACGGAACATTGATCCGACAATGGAGTGAAAAAGCAAAAGATTTTACACCTTATTTCAAATTATTAGTTGAACTTTCAAAATGGAAAGGAATGAATGTGCTTGGACATTTGGATTATATAAAGAAATATACCAAACTTTATAAGGAGAAGGAATATTTAGGGTTTATTGAGACCATTTTAAAAAATATTATCAAAAACAATATAGCCTTGGGAATAAATACCTCCGGTTTCCGAAGGATGGCACACGAACAATACCCATCGGATAGTATTTTGAAAATCTACAAGGATCTAGGTGGGGAATTAATATCAATTGGTTCTGATTCCCATCACATCTCACATGTTGGATACGGTTATGGTGAACTTCTTGTTAAATTAAAAAAAATAGACTTCAAAAAGTACTACTATTTTCAAAATTCTACTATAATAAATTCTTTTTTAATTTAGAGACGGTGGTTAAAATACAGTCAAAAGCAAGGTCAAAGGTTAAAAGACGTTATCCATATTAGGGGCGTTATCAAAGAAGGTTAAAAAGTTCAAGGTTCAAGGTCCAAAGTTTCAGAATAAAATGCAAAGAAAACAAGCGGGACATTCATTAAAACCAAGTTAAAGGTCAAAAGTCAAATGTCCAAAGTTAAGAAAAGAAAGAGAAGAAAATATAAGATTTGGAATTTGAAATAGGTGTTTTGTTTTTAACGGAGTGATTTTTTTTGTAACACAGCTGCCTTTCCTTCTGAGTATTTCATTTTGTTCAGCAAAGGCTCCGTGAAGAATCTATTTTTGGTCTTAGACCTTTAACTTTTGACTTTAGACAATGTTTTTTTGGTGTGTCCCAAGATTGCGTCCTGACACAATATGCATTTAAACTGTGACAATCTCATACCCTAAACCCCAAATTCCAAACATTCTTTTTAATTTTTCATTTGTATTTCTATATTCTAACTTTTTCTAATACCTCTTTGGTTTTGGTTTCCATCAATTCAAGGCTATCGGCTTCGAGACATAATCGCAATAATGGTTCTGTATTGGATTTTCTTAAATTGAACCACCAATCTTTATAGTAAACAGAAAGTCCGTCAATTCTGAACTGCTCGCCATCACTATATTTTTGTGCAATCTCTTCGATCTTTCCGTCCTTATCATCAACATTGGAATTGATCTCACCACTTTGAAAGTATTTTCTATATGGAGCAACCAAGACCGACAATGGTTTATTTTTTTCATCTAAAAAATTTATCATCTTCATGAGCATAATAACACCGCTATCTGTATAAAAATTTTCTTTGAAATAGAAATGTCCTGCTAATTCCCCGCCATAGAACGCATCTTTATCCCTTAACAATTGTTTAAAATAAGCATGACCTACTCTGCACAAATAAGCATGGCCACCCGCGCTCTCTACTCTTTCCTTTATCATCTTTGTTGATCTCACATCATATAGAACTCCGTCATAACCATGTGAAACGAACCATTCTCCTATCATTGCAGTAATGATATCTGCAGAAATATTATTACCGTTTTCATCGATAAACATAATTCTATCGGCATCACCGTCAAAGGCAATACCAAAATCATAATTTCCCTTTTTTACCATTTCTTCCAGATCCTTCAAATTTTCTTCTTTCAATGGATTTGCTTCATGATTTGGAAATGTTCCGTCAAGTTCCATATAAAGACCATTATAATTCAAATTTGTCTTAGGAAATATTTTGGGTATCGTATGTCCGGCCATACCATTTGCAGCATCTATAGCAATATTATATTTTTTTTCGGTCTTCAAAAACGAAAGAACATGTTTTAAATAATCCTCCATGATGTCAAGTGCAATGACCTTTCCCGTTTCTTCTCCCGAAATATCTTCAGATCTTACCAAGCGTTCTACCTCATTTAATCCTGTGTCATAACCTACCGGTAAAGCATTCTTCCCCGCCACTTTAAATCCATTATACTCTTTTGGATTATGGGATGCAGTGATTTGAACACCTCCGTCAAGATCATAATTTGCCACAGCAAAATTTATCATTGGCGTGGATATAAGTCCCACATCATAAACCTCACAACCGGCTTTTAAAAGACCTTTAACTATCCCGGCACGGAGTGGTGTTGAACTATCGCGCATATCGTGCCCAACCGCAATTTTTTTCCCCTTTATGACCCTGGGTAGAAAATAACCGATCTTTTCCGCCATTTCTTTTGTCAATTCTTCACCAAAAATACCTCTAATATCATATGCCTTAAAAATACTCATGATATACCTCCGTTTTTTAATTTTATTAAATACTGCCCTGTATAGGACTTCTTATTTTTCATAATATCATTCGGCGTTCCCTGTGCAACAATATATCCGCCTTTGTCACCGCCTTCCGGACCAAGATCAATTATCCAATCAGCATTCTTTATTATATCTAAATTATGTTCAATGATTACCACCGTATTTCCCGTATCTCTTAAACGCTCAATGACTTTTAATAATTTGTTTACATCGTCAAAGTGTAATCCGGTAGTAGGTTCATCCATAAAATAAATACATCCTGAATTTGTCTTTTTTGTTAATTCCCTTGCAAGTTTAATTCTCTGCGCCTCTCCTCCAGATAATGTTGGAGATGGTTGTCCCAAGGTTATGTATCCAAGACCAACATCCAACAATAATTTCAATTTTCGCCTTAGAATGGGAATATTATCGAAGTACTTATATGCTTCTTCAACTGTCAGGTCTAGTACATCTGCAATAGATTTACCCTTATATCTCACTTCCAATGTTTCTTTATTATAACGTTTACCGTTACAAACATCACATTTCACATAAACATTGGGTAAAAAATGCATTTCAATATGTTTTACACCTTCACCCTGGCAAGCTTCGCAACGACCGCCTTTCACATTAAAACTGAAAGCACTTTTGGAAAACCCTCTTATCTTACTTTCAGGTAAACGAGCAAAAATATCCCTTATCAGGTCAAAAATATGTGTATAGGTTGCAATATTTGATTTTGACATTCTGCCAATAGGGTGTTGTGAAATGAATTTGGCATCCTCGATCTTTTCCAAATTGCGTAACATTGCAAATTGTCCGGGTTTTTCATTTGAAAGTTTTTTTACCCATCGAATACCTTTATATAGTATCATTTCCATTAATGTTGATTTGCCGGCACCGGAGACACCGGTGATACAAACTAATCGGTTCAGAGGGATCTTTAAATCGAGGTTCTTCAAATTGAACTCATTAGCACCATAAACCTCAATATGATCTTTTGCAACCGTGGTCTTGATATTCGAAATAGTGCAATCCTTTTTTCCGGTTAAATATTGTGCGGTTAATGTATTGCTCTTTAAAAGTTTATTATATGTTCCGTCAAATACCACCTTACCGCCTTGTACACCGCTCCCGGGACCTAGATCAATGATCCAATCGGCAGCTTCAATGGTCTCTCTGTCATGTTCAACAACGATTACAGTATTCCCAATATCTCTCAATTCCTTCAATGACCTTAAGAGCTTTACTGTATCCCTGGAGTGCAATCCAACGGTGGGTTCATCAAGGATGTAAATAACTCCTGTTAATTTCGAACCCAATTGAGTTGCCAATTTTATCCTCTCGATTTCCCCGCCTGATAATGTATCAATAGTCCTATCCAATGTTAAATATGATAATCCCACATTTACTAAAAATTCCAGACGAGTAAAAATACTCTTTATCAAAAGATCACCTATGATCTTTTTTTCTCCCTTCAATTTCAAGTTCTGGAAAAATTTCAATAACTTTTCAACTGTCATTGAGGTCACTTCCCAAATGTTCTTACCTTCAAATCTAACGCTCAATATTTCAGATTTTAACCTGCTTCCATGACATGTAGGACATTTTACTTTTGTGTAAAATTTAAGATACCACTCTCTCATCATTTGTGATCTTGTCTCACGCATGCGTCTTTCAATAATATTGATCACTCCTTCAAAAATATTCTTTTTTCCATAAAGCAAAAATGCCTTTTCCTTATTATTGAATTTTTCATAGGGTATACTAAGATCAAGATTATATTTTTGACCTTTTCCAATAATTTCCTTTACAAAACGGGGACTCCCCAAACCTGGTATGTGACCTATAAGACCCTCGCTCAATCGGCGTTCGGGGTTCCTTATTAAGATATCGGGATCAATAGAGTAAATAAAGCCCAAACCTGAACAAGTATCACATGCACCCTTGGGATTATTAAATGAAAAAGATGTGGGTGATAAACTCTTGACAGACCAGCCGCATAGGTGACAATAGAAATTTTCTGAGAAGAACCTTTCCTTTTTACCATCAGCAAATGTTCCATTGAGAATTTGTACCCCGCAAAGACCATTGAAATCTTTGAAAGCAAGACCTATGGAATCATACAATCTGCTTCTTGAATTATCGCGAAGAACAATACGATCTATTACAACATCAAGTATTATCTTCTTTGAAAATTTAGGATCTTCTAACTGGGTTGGATTTATTTCGTCCATATGAAAGATCTCACCGTTCAAGCGAATACGAACAAAACCCTTTTTCCTGAGGATCTGAATAGTATCGGCCGGTGTTTTTCCGTATTCTATGGGTATATTTGAAAAGATCAATAATTTTGAACCCTTTTTCAATGAAAGGATTATCTCCACAACCTCATCAATGGTCTCTTTTGCAATGGGGATATTATCGTTGGGACAATATGGAATACCAAGACGAGCATAGATCACTCTAAGATAATCATAAATTTCAGTTATAGTAGCAATAATGGAACGAGGATTATGGGAAAATATGCGCTGCTGGATCGCAATTGCCGGTGAAAGACCTTCAATATACTCAACATCCGGTTTACCCTTTAATCCCAAAAATTGTCGAGCATAGGTTGAAAGAGATTCCACATATCTCCTCTGCCCTTCAGCATATAGTGTATCAAAAGCAAGAGATGATTTACCCGAACCGGAAAGACCTGTTATAACAATAAATTTGTTCTTAGGTATTTCAAGGTCAATATTTTTTAAATTATGCTCTCGAGCGTTCTTGATTACTATTTTATCCATTTTAGGTCTTCATCATATATTGAATATTTTTGGTGAATTTTCCACTTAATATCATTTAAAAAAGGAAAATCCGAACGGAAATGGGCACCTCTTGATTCTTTTCTGTTTAAAGCAAATTGTGAGATCAGGAGTCCATTAATGATCATACTCTTTAATATTACATTTTTTTCATTATCATCTGAAAGCCCCCTGTAAGATGACCAAAGATCTTTGAAAAAAACTATATTCTTTTTGAGATCCGACTCCTTTCTAATTATTCCTGCATTTCTTTCCATGATCACTTTGATCTCTTTTACAATGCTTTCATCATAAACGGCGGAAGAGATCGGTTCATCTATAAAATTTATCTCCCTTATGGAGGTATTTTCATAAAATTTCCCACTATCTCCAACTAATTTTGCAAAGACCAGGGATTCTAATAGAGAATTTGAAGCTAATCTGTTACCACCGTGCAAACCGCTGCAGGAAACCTCGCCTGCGGCAAAAAGATTTTTCAAAGATGCTCTACCTTTTATATCTATATTTATTCCCCCCATAAAATAATGTGCAGCCGGGCTTACGGGGATCTTACATCCCTTCAAGCACAAGTTCAACTCCATTAATTTTTTATATATTGTGGGAAATCTTTTTTCAAATTTATCAAAACCAATTGGGGAAATATCCAGCCAAACATTTTTAACATGATGTGAATTCATATGATTGAAAATAGCACGAGCAACAATATCACGGGACGCAAGTTCTTTTAATGGATGAATATCTTCCATAAACCTATTACCATTTTCATCAAGCAAAATCGCCCCTTCGCCTCTTACTGCCTCTGAGATGAGGAACTTAGGATAAGTATCCATTGCTAAACTGGTTGGATGAAATTGTATGAATTCCATATCCATTACATTAGCACCTGCTAAAAATGAAAAATAAATCCCATCACCGGTGGAGACAGGCGGATTAGTTGTAACATCATACAATTGTCCTATTCCGCCGGAGGCTACGACAACCGCTTTTGAAAATATGACAAATCGTTTTTTATCCCTATACGCAATTGCTCCATAAACCTCATTATCTTGGGTAATGAGTTTGGAAACATAGGTCTCTTCCATATAATCAATATTTTCATTTTTTATCTTATTTACAAGAACATTTTCAATATTTGCACCCGTAGCATCTCCGCCGGCATGAAGTACTCTTGATAATCTATGGGCACCTTCTTTTGTAAGTTTAAACTGCTTCCCTTTGGTATCAAATGAAACTCCCCAATCAATGAGTTCCTCTATGCGTTTAGGTCCTTCTTCCACCATGCGCCAAACTGCATCCGGCTGACAGATCCCCGCACCGGCATTGATGGTATCAGCAAAATGAAATTTCGGTTTATCCAAAGATGAAATTACTACGGCTACACCACCTTGAGCGTGAAATGTGGACCCTTCATAAAGTTTTGATTTGGTCAATATCAGAACACTGCCGTATTTTTTCAGTTCTATTGCAGCACGGATACCCGCGATACCACTGCCGATAACAATATAATCATACTTCAGAATGTCTGTCATAGGTGATCCTCATCCGGGAATTTTTTCTCTTTTACATCTTTGATAAAATTTGAAATACCTTCCACGCTTTCATTCCACAAGTCCTTGTAAGCTTTTGAAAATCTAGGTTTGAGCTTATCATAGAATCCCAATACATCATGCCATACTAATATTTGTCCATTTGTATATCTGCCTGCTCCAATACCTATGGTGGGTATCTTTATATGCTCTGTGATCTCTTTTCCTACACTCTCGGGGATACTTTCCAGAACAATAGAAAAAACACCCGCTTTTTCCATTGCCACAGCAGATTCTATTAAATATTCGCTTTCCTCTTCATTTTTTCCTATCTTTTTATACCTACCAAATTTCAAAATACCTTGTGGGGTCAATCCAATATGTCCCATCACGGGAATATCTGCAAATACCATTTTTTTAATTAAGCGGCAAACTTCAATACCACCCTCAATTTTAACAGCATCTGCCTTACCTGCTTGTATTAATCTGCCGGCATTCCGAACCGCTTCCATAGGAGAGATCTTATAAGAAAGATACGGCATATCGGCAATGACAAATGTATTTGGAGCACCATTTCTTACATAGTTCAGGTGATAGACCATTTGGTCCATTGAAACATTCAATGTGCTGTCATCACCAGCTATGACCATGCCGAGGGAATCACCTACGAGAATAGAATCAATGCCTGCAAGTTCTGCAACCTTGGCAGAAACATAATCATATGCGGTTATCATTGTGATGGGCTCTTTTTTCCTTTTAAATACGCGTATACTTCTCATATTCATCCTATTTTTGATTATAACTTTAAAATTCATTTTTTTCAAATTTTTTTTTAAATTTTTCCCTTTAACTCTGTTATTACTAAGTCAAGATGTTAATTTTTTACTACATGAAAATGTTAAACTTTGGTTTTTTTACCTTAAATGACAAATAATTGGAATTTCTATAATTTTTTGGTTTTCAAAAGAAGTATAAATTTTCAAGTTATTTTTAAAATTATTTTTTATATTCTTTTTAGAATAAATTAT